>CACZOG010000082.1 GCA_902782715.1 uncultured Lachnospiraceae bacterium
ATCGAATTCTTTTTCGGAAAGCATTCCGCATTCCTTAAGAACAACGAGCTTCTGAACCTTTTCGTTGAAGTCTGTCATTCCGCAAAGCTCTGAAACAAGTTCAAGTTTCTTTGCATCGAATTCTTTATCCGTAAGCATTCCGCAATCTTTAAGAACGTAAAGTTTTTCCATTCTCTTCTGGAAATCTTCGGAATCGTTCTTCTTCTGTTCTGCGGGTGAAGGCTGCTTGGGTGCTGCAGCGGGTGCTGCCTGAGGCTGTGCCTTCTGCATAACTGCACTTCCGACTGAAGGAGCAGCTGTTCTTGCGGGTTCAGCAGGCTTTCTGTTAAGAAGAGCACCACCGATGTTGTCTCCGCCGATACCGGAATCCTTCTTAACAATAACACTCTGTGTTACTTCCTGCTTAATGCTCTTTGCATCAAGGTTAGCTGAAGGAACGGGTGCCGAAGGAACGGGCTGAGGTGCAGGAGCTGCGGGTGTAGGTGCAACAGGACGAGCGATAGGCTGGCTCTGAGTTGTAGCAGCTCTTCTTGTATCGTTTGCGCTGCCAGCAGCTGCTGTTTTTTCTTTTAATTCACCAAGAATCTCAACAACAACATCAATATCCTTGATAGCAGGGAATATTGTCTGTGCTTTCTTAGTACCGTACAAACTGGTAATTCTTGTATTCATAATAAGAGCAACATCACCCTGATAATCACCCTTATATACTTCTCTTACATCATTAATAGGATATTCGAAGTTGTCGATATATCCGTTACGACCTTCCTCATTGCATATGAAAGCCTTGCCGGAGATTTTAGTATCCTCGATCTTTAAGAATAATTTGTCTCCGCCTTTAAGCAACTTATTCTTGATGCTGCCGCTGTAATTACAAGAAAAGACTTGAGCAGTTGCCATTCCTGTTAACCTCCCTTTCGTTTCCCTCTTTACATAAAAAGTAAATGAAGATTTATATAAAAGCGAAAAAAGATAAAATCTAACATAATTAGATCTTCTCTTTCACTGCTTTATATTACCTAATAATATTATCAAATTTATTATATTTATTCAAGTTTTTTTTATACATAAATTTAATTAATATCGCTTAAGGTGCAGCCCTCTTTTTTGCGTGTCAGTTCGGCAATTCCAAGTGGAGTTATGTCAACCAATTTAGTGTAATTTTTTTGGAATTTTGCCAGACCGTTGATCTTTTCAATCAGAATTTTCTCTTCGTTCTTTTTAAGATTGATAAAATCAATAAGTATAATACCGGAGAGGTTTCTTAAATTCATTTGCCTGAAAATTTCATCGCAAGCCTCAAGATTAATGTCAAGATAAGACAAATTGTCAGAATATCCGGATTTGGCAGAGTTAATGTCGATAACAGTGAAAGCGCTTGTCTCTTCGATAATCAGATTCGCTCCGCTTTTAAGCCATACCGTCTTTGAGGATGCCTCTTTGATTCTCTGAGAAACAGAATATAAAACACTTAGCCCTACCATTGAATCATTATATCTTTTTAAGCAAGACAAGTCAAGGACATAAGGTGAGGAAGAAAGGAAATTTTTGAGAGTGTCAAAAAGCACATCGTCGTCTGTTAAAACCTTGTCAAAATGATATGTGTCAAAGAGTTTTTCATAAGCTCTTTTTCCATAAGAAATGATGCTCAGATCGCTTCTGTGTTCGATATCGTCATCGGTAGATTTAACAGAAATAAGCTTTCCTTTTGAAGACGAACGTATTATCTCTACGGGAATGTTCATCTCGCATTTAAGATTTCCGCCGTTTTTAAGAAAAGCTTTGTTTTTATCGGGAAGCATAACGAAAGCAGCATTGATATCTTTTGAAATATCGCAGACTTTGCCTACGCATCTTGTACCAATGGGAAGCTCGTTCGCATTCTCAATCTCAAGGTCGATCAGATTCTTATCTTCATAGACTAAATAAACGAATCTGTTATCTTTCCTTACACAGACAAGTTCAAGGCCTTTTGAATCGATATATAACTTTCCGTCGGCATTCTTTTCTTTGGGCTTAATCATATATTTCTCCAAGATTCATCAAAGGTACAAAAGAGCCTTCATCATCCGTGGTATAAAGTTCGGTTCTTTTATATTTAAGGCATTCCGCTTTCAAACCAAACTGTTTTAAGGCCTCAATAACAACATCAGCTTTAAGATTGCCTGCGGATGATGAATTAACCTTAACAGTCAATGTATTGTCATCCGAAATCTTATGATCGTAAATATCCTGCATTAAATCTTTCGTCTTTGTCTTCTCCTTGCGGGTATATTCAAAGATAAAAGATTCCTGCGAGAAGAACGAATCGATCAAAGCCTTATCAGTGCTCAGATCATCAAAATAATAAAGATAATCGGCAGCCTTAACGCTGCTCATCGCATTATCCGCATCGTCATTTAAAATTGTAACACAAACTATCTCTATTCCTTCGACGCACTGTTCATTCATTCTTTTAACAAGCGTATTCATGTCCGGAAGCGAATTCATTTCCAGATCGAAATAATCTCCGTCTGTTTCAATGCCGACACTTAAAGGCTGAGCAAAAGAAAGCTTCTGATGCGGAGAAAAGCCCTCCGTATAAGCAGCATCGATATTACTTCTTCTTATTGCTTTTTGGAAGAAACGCATTACATCCAGATGGCCTATATAGACAACCGGTCCGTATTTTTTGAACTTAAATCTTAAAATCATTGTTTCTCCTGATCCTTAAAGCAGAATTTTCCGCTTCCGTACTTTGCGGCACCGCAGCCGTTACATTTAAGCATGCAGTTTAATGTTATTTCGCCCTCTTTGGCTTTAAGCCATTCTTTTTTAAGATATTCCTTTGTAACACCTATGTCGATGATATCCCACGGGAATATCTCGTCAATGTTTCTTTCTCTGGTCGTATAGAAAGAAATCTCGATATCATTGTTCTTAAAAGCATTAAGCCATGTATCGTATTTAAAATAATCGTTCCAGGCATCATAAATTGCACCGTTTTTATAAGCATCATATATAACTTTGGAAAGTCTTCTGTCGCCTCTTGCCAGAACACCTTCAAGAACGGATACGTCTGTATCATGCCAGTTATACTTTATACTTCTCTGATTAAGCTGTTCCATGATGCTTTTTCTTGTAAGATATGCCTTATCCCTGAAATCTTCGAGCGAGAACTGTTTTGCCCACTGAAAAGGAGTAAAAGGCTTCGGGATAAAGAAAGATGTTGAAGCCGTTATGGAAACACGCTGTTTTCTCTCTTCCTTGGGAATCGTCTCATAATAAAGTTTGGCTATACTCTCACAAAGTTCGGCTATGGCAACAACATCGGAATCCTCTTCAAAAGGAAGTCCGAGCATAAAATAAAGTTTAACCTTATTCCAGCCTCCCAAGAAAGCAAGTTTTGCGCCTTCGAGTATCTGTTCTTCGGTAAGTCCCTTATTGATTATGTTCCTGAGCCTCTGTGAACCCGCTTCGGGAGCAAAAGTCAGACTGGATTTCTTTATATCCTGAACTTTACCCATCGCGTCCAGTGAAAAAGCATCGATCCTTAAGGAAGGAAGCGAAATGTTTACTCTCTTTTCGTTACAGTAATCGATAAGATAATTTATAAGTTCTTTAAGCTCGGGATAGTCCGATGAAGAAAGCGAACTTAAATTTAGTTCTTCATAACCCGAATTCTCGATCATATTTCGGGCCATTTCTTTTAAAACATCGAGATCCCTTGTTCTTATCGGTCTGTAAAGCTGACCTGCCTGGCAGAATCTGCAGCCTCTGGGACACCCGCGCATTATCTCAAGCGTAATTCTGTCCTGAGTTGCTTTTATAAAAGGTATGATAGGTTTAGTAGGATAAAAAGTGTTGTTTAGATCTGTTTCGACTTCTTTTCTGACAGATGTTCGCACGCCTTCTTTTAAAGGAACAAATGCTTTGATAGTCCGGTCATCGTTATATTCAACGCCTATCAGTGAAGGAACATAGATGCCGTCGATCATTGACGCCTTATAAAGGAATTCTTCGCGCGAATAATTATCTTTCCTGCAGACTTTATAAAGGTCTAAAAGTTCTCTGTACTTTGTTTCTCCTTCACCGATATAGAAAATATCAAAGAAATCGGCAATAGGTTCAGGGTTGTAAGAACAAGGACCTCCGCCTATGACAATAGGATCTTCGTTTGTTCTGTCTTTTGAATAAATGGGAATCTGAGAAAGTTCCAGTACCTGAAGGATGTTCGTATAACACATTTCATACTGAAGCGTGATCCCGAGAAAATCAAATTCTTTAATCGGATCCTGGCTTTCAAGCGAAAAAAGAGGGATATTTTTATCCCTCATTATTTTGTCGAGATCGGGCCATGGCGAATAAACTCTTTCACACCATGTGTCTTCAAACGAATTGAACATAGAATAAAGAATCTGAATTCCCAGATGCGACATGCCTATTTCGTACACATCCGGAAAACACATACAGAATCTTATATCAACGTCTTCTTTATTCTTGTTTACCGAGTTGAATTCACCGCCTATATATCTGGCAGGCTTATCAATACTCATTAAAATATCGTGGCTTAAGAAAAGTTTTCTCATTATTTACCTGTTAGCCAATTCTTCGAACACTTCATTCCATGTAACGCCTTTTTCAACCATGAGAACGCTTAAATGATAAAGGAAATCGGCAATTTCATATTTGATCTCTTTGGGTTCTTCGTTTTTGGAAGCTATAACGATCTCGCATGCTTCCTCTCCGACCTTTTTAAGTATCTTATCAAGACCTTTATCGAAAAGATAATTTGTATAAGACCCTTCTTTGGGATTAGCTTTTCTGTCCGTGATAACATTGTAAAGATTATCGAGGATCTTTCCGGGATCTTTTACGCTGTAATCCGAAGAATAAATATCATTAAAGAAGCATGAATAACTTCCGGTATGACAAGCAGCACCTATCTGGGAAACACCCGCCATCAAAGTATCCTTGTCGCAGTCAGCCTTCATGTATTTAAGATACTGGAAATGTCCGCTGGTTTCGCCTTTAACCCATTGAGACTGTCTGGATCTTGAATAATAATTCATAAGACCTGTCTTAAAAGTATTTACATAGGCTTCTTCGTTCATATAAGCCATCATCAAAACATTGTCGGTCTTATAATCGGTAACGATAACGGGAACAAGTCCGTCGGAATTCTTCTTTAAGTCAGCCCACGATAAAAGAGGTTTTACCGTTTTGGTTTCGAATCCTTTTTCATTAAGTTCATTCTTAAAAGGAACAACGTTTTCAATATCTTCGGATACGTCTATCAGATAAAGATCACCTGCAGGCTTTGCCGAAACGTTTAAGAAATCAGAAAAAGCATTAACTCTTAAAGATTCCTTTTCGAAATCTTTAAGATCCACAACAAGATCTTTACCGAAACGTGTTGCGCCTTCTTTTATAATGTCCTCATCAACGCTTGTTTTATCCGTGAAAACGATCTTCTTAACATTGCAGTAATGAAGTTTTTTCATGTCTTCAAAATGCGTGATGGGAAATTCAACAAAAGCCTTGATCTCCAAAAGATTGGTTATCTCGGACATTTTATGGAAGAAATCTTCTTTCTCCTTATCGCTGAAAGCATCGTGTTTAATATATAAAACATCATAACCCGAGCGGTTAATACTTTCGATATAATCATTTAAATTCGAAAATGAAACAAGCCTTTCAAATTCGATATATTTGGCAAAGTAAATCATCAGAGAGCCCCTTTCGTCGAAAGCAATACTCCGTCTCTGGTTGCATCAACGGATACAGCTTCTTTTAAAGCGTTGGCCATTGATTTAAATATTGCTTCGATGATGTGATGTGTATTGATTCCGTCAAAAACTTTAACGTGCAGATTCATTCCTGAGGAATATGAGAAAGCATATAAGAATTCTCTTAAAGTCTCGGTTTCAAAATCTCCGACCTGCTTTACGTCAAAATCCGATACCCTTTCTTCTTCAAAAGCATAGTTAAAGTTAAGGTAAGGACGTCCGGACAAGTCAACAGCACAAAGTACGAGTGCGTCATCCATAGGGATCGTAAAAGATGCATATCTCTTGATTCCAACCTTATCTCCTACAGCTTCTTTGAAGCATTCGCCGAGAACGATCCCGATATCCTCAACGCTGTGGTGGCAGTCCACGTTAAGATCGCCGACGCATTTAACATCAAGATCGAAATTGCCGTGCTTGGCAAAAGAATTAAGCATGTGATCAAAGAATCCGATACCCGAATCAATGTTTGCAATACCTTTACCGTCAAGATTTAACTTGATCGAGATATCGGTCTCTTTTGTTTTTCTCTGTTTAAAAGATTCTCTCATATTGTTTTCCTTTATGTGATTATTTAAATCTTACAGCTATGGAATTTGCGTGAGCATATAAACCTTCCTGCTTTGCAAATTTCTCTATCTTTTCGTGGCTCTTTTCCAAAGCCTCTTTAGAATAGCATATCACAGAACTCTTCTTAATAAAATCATCTACCGATAAAGGCGAGAAGAATTTTGCCGTTCCGTTTGTCGGAAGAACGTGATTGGGTCCTGCAAAATAATCTCCAAGAGGTTCTGAAGAGTATTCTCCGAGGAATATTGCACCTGCATTTTTAACCATGCCCATGGTTTCAATAGGATTCTTTGTTAAGATCTCCAAGTGTTCGCTGGCTATATCGTTTACCGCATCAACGGCTTCCTTAATATTGTTAGCAATAAGTATAAATCCGAAATTGGCAAGTGATTTCTCGAGGATCTCTTTTCTCGGAGCATCAACCATGTATTTATCTATCTCTTTTTCGACATTGTCAGCAAGCTCAGAACTTGTTGTGATAAGGATTCCGCTTGCCATTTCGTCATGTTCGCTCTGACTTAACATATCAGCGGCAACATATGCGGGATTTGCAGTCTCATCCGCAAGAACAAGGATCTCGCTCGGGCCTGCTATAGAATCGATCGAAACATGTCCGTATACGTATCTTTTGGCAAGAGCTACGAAAATATTTCCCGGGCCTACTATCTTTGAAACCTTGGGAACCGTTTCGGTACCGAAAGCCATTGCAGCGATAGCCTGAGCGCCGCCGACTTTATATATCTCGCTGATACCGCAGATCTTTGCAGCAGCAAGAGTTGTAGCGTTTACTTTGCCTTCTGCATTGCAGGGAGTTGCCATTACAATTCTTTTACAACCCGCAACAAGTGCAGGAACGATGTTCATTAACGTCGATGAAGGATATGCGGCCTTTCCGCCCGGAACATAAACGCCTACAACTTCAATGGGAAGAATTCTCTGGCCTAAGAAAGTTCCGTCTTCGGTTGTATCGAAGAAAGAATTTCTTACCTGCTTTTGATGATACTTCTTAATATTCTCGAATGCTTCTTTCATGATATCGATAAATTCTGCATCCAGAGAGTTATATGCCTCGTCGATCTCTGTTTCGGTAACTCTTATATTATCTTTATTTAATGCAAACTTATCGAATTTTAAAGTATATTCAAATAAAGCTTCATCTTTTCTTGCCTTAACGTCTTCGCAGATATCTGCAACCTTCTTCTCGTATTCGGGATAATTGGAAGTACTTCTTTTTAAAAGATCGTTAAGAATGTTTTTCTTGTTTTCTTCATTAAGTACGTATCTTTTCAAGGTTATGATTCCTTTCTTATAAATGTATGTTTTAACTGATAAATCGTATTGATCAACTTATAAAATATTATTCTGCAAGGCAATGTCGGATATCTTCGGTCAGTTTCTCAATCCGGTCTTTTTGCATCTTAAGACTTACTCTGTTAACAATGAGTCTTGAAGATATCGGACATATCTCTTCCAAAACATCAAGTCCGTTTTCTCTGAGAGTCGAACCCGTTTCAACGATATCAACGATAACATCCGAAAGCTCGACAATGGGGCCTAATTCAACTGAGCCGTTTAATTTAATGATATCGACAGTCTGATATTTCTTATTATGGAAATAATCTTTGGCGATAACGGGATACTTGGTCGCAACTCTTATCTGTTCACGGTGTAAAAGAAGGTCTTTCGCTTCCTTGGGTCCGCATACGCACATTCTGCATTTGCCAAATCCGAGATCAAGAAGTTCGATCACTCTTCTTTGCTCTTCTTCGATGATATCGCTTCCGACAACACCGAGATCCGCAGCTCCGTATTCAACATAAGTAGGAACATCCGGACCTTTTGCAAGGAAGAATTTAAGTTTATGTTCTTCATCCGTAAATATAAGTTTTCTTGTAGATTTATCCTTGATCTCTTCACACTTGATTCCAAGTTTTTCAAGAAGATCCATTGTCTGATTGGCCACTCTTCCTTTACAAAGAGCGATTGTTAAATATCTGTCTTCCATATGATCACCATTAATATATAAATTTAGAGTTTAACAACTTCATAATCGTTGTTCTTACAGAGTTCTGACAAATTGGATGTGAAAAGGTTGTCTTTTACTATTACACAGATTTCGCCTTTTTCTCTTAATTCGTTTGCTTTTTCGATCGCTTCCTCTTCCTTTGAATCTGAATAAACGATATATGTTTTCTTATTCTTCTTAAAATCGGTTGCTATCTTCTGTCTTTTAATAGACTGTAAGATATTATCGATCATGAAAACGCATCCGACCGCAGGAGCTTCTTCGCCGTATTTGCCAAGAAGTGAATTATATCTTCCGCCTTTGCAGATAGACTCGCCTACACCGTATGTGTAAACCTTGAAGATCATTCCGGTATAATATTTAAAGTTTGAATCAAGATCCTTATCAACGCTTATGAAACGTGAATATCCCTCTTTTTCAATGATATTAAGTATCTTATCAAGTCTTTTAGTATCGGCTTCGCGGGTATATACACAGACTTTGAAATCTTTAAGACCGATTTCAAGAAGATTCTTGATAGCCAAAAGAAGAACTTCGGCATCGGCAAGATAAGTATCATCTTTTAAAAGTTCAACACCCATCTGCGTAACTTCGATCGATTTGCCTTCATAAAGACCTTTATTCGCAAAAGAGTTGCCTTTATAAAAGAATCTTATGGGATAATCTTCATCCGAAAAATACTTTGCAGCACATCTTGCAACCGAAGGCGTATAATCAGGTCTTAAAACAAGTGTTTCACCATCCCTGTCAATGAATCTGAATGTTTTCGATTCATAAGCAAAATCGTTATCCTCAAGAAATACATTTAAAAATTCGAGAGTCGGTGTCTGGATCTCATCAAAACCATAGCATTTGATATTCTTTTCGATGCAGTCCATTATATGATTTTTTAGATCGAGTTCATCACCGTAAAAGTCTCTTACTCCGTCAGGTGTATGTAATAAAGATAAGTTCATTTTTTATCCTTTCGCTTTAGCACTTTAAATTGCTACCCAATTAGCAAATTATCATAGTGTAGTATTGTTAAAGTATATAGGCATACCTGTTATTTGTCAACATTTAATTGTTTTTTCACTGAGAGAATACCATTCATCCTTTTCGTCAAACTTCGGAAATACTATTTTATAAGCTTTTAACTCCTGTCCTGATGAGGTCTTCTTCGCATCTGAATTATATTTGATATCTCCGATCAAAGGGAATCCAAGGTAAGAAAGATGAGCTCGTATCTGATGGCTCCTGCCCGTGATAAGTTCAATTTCAAGTTCGGAAGTTTCGTTACCTGCCGATAGGACTTTAACACCGGTTGAAATGGGTGAATATTTTATACCTGATGGTATTTTCTCTTTATTGTCATAAACAGAAACTTTATTGGTTTTTGAATCCTTGCTTAAGAACGCTTTATAAACTCCGTTAAGATCGCAATGTCCCTGACAAACTGCATGATAATACTTCTTTATTGTTCTTTTATTAAGCATTTCACTTAATCTCTGGCTGCCTTTTAAGGTTTTTGAACATATAACGAGTCCTTCTGTATTAAAATCCAGTCTGTTTAAAACAGAAGGTCTGAATTCTTTTAACGAATCTTCGTTTATTATATTCCTTTCTATAAGATATCCCAGACACCATTCGTTTAAAGAAGGCGTACTGCCGTTCTTTTGAGAAAGGATACCCGAAGGCTTGTAAACGATCATGAAATCTTCATGTTCAAAGACTACTTCAATGCCTTTAAGCGATTTATAAGCACCTGAATAATCCTCTGATGATGCCTGTGTAACGGATGAAGACATTTTAAGATATGTTTCATCACTGAAATAGATCTTGATCTTATCTCCGCATTTTAATATCTCATCGCCTTTCGCACGTTTTTCATTTAATTCGATATTTTTCTTACGAAGCATTTTGTAAATGAACGCATTCGAAGCAGCCGGCAAAATCCTTTTAAGATATTTGTCGAACCTCTGATTTTCATTTGTTTTATTGATAACGAATTCTTTCATATACGGAAAATAAAGATAAAACGAAAATTATAATGATAAATTCTTGATAAGAGTAAATGCCGCAAGATCTTTCTCGGTCTTGGCGTAATCATCTTTTACGGACTTTATCCTGTCTGAATATTTATCCAAAGAATCAAGGATATAAACTTTGATACCTGTGATCGAATTGTTTGCAAGATATTTCTCGATATGCTCTTTGCATTCTTTCATATCCATATCTTTGTCTGCAGATAACGCAATAACAGTTTCATCGAAAACAAAACATGAACTTAAAGGGAAATTGGTTTTGTAACTTGTAAGATAAAAATCGAATCCGTATAAAACATTTTTTTCGCCAAACAGTTCTTTTACTGAAGCTGCATTTGCTTTACCGAAAGAATACTTTTCAGCTTTAATGCCGATGATAAAAGACACTATAAGCTTAGCCACGGGAAGCGTGCCCAAAACCGCGATTATAGTGAAAATATTCTTTGCATCGCCATGCATGATAAAACCGGTCATAAAAATAGCCGCACATAGAACAAGAAGTAAAAGTGCAAGCAATCCTATCCTGACAGGCTGCTTTTTTAAATATCCGATCTCACCTTTATGTTTTGAAAACATATTAACTCATTAAATGCCGGGAACAACTGCACCCGGCACTTTACCCTTCATTTTATTAAAAATGACCTCTTATAAAAGAGGTCATTAAGTTTAGAATTCGTCATCCTCGGGATACTGTTCGCCTTCGTAACTTTCGTCCTCGGGAAGATACTGTACATTTTTCTCCTGTTTGGGCGCTTCTTCACGAGCAGGTTCTTCTTCAATAAGAGGAGCTATCTCTGCTCTGTTGTCTTCGATCTTGGCGTACAGTGATTCAAGTCTTGCCTGGCAGTCTTCGAATGTCTTGTTGTTTCTTGCCATCACTTCTTCAACGGCTTTCTGCATATCAACAAGAACATCATCCATATAGAAGTTCATGCTCTTGATAATATCTTCTTTGTAGTTTTCAGCCTCGTCAACGCTCTTTTGAGAAAGATACTGAGCTTCTTCAACAAGTGAATCCGCCTGTCTCTGTGCTTCAAGCATGATCTCGTTTTCTGAGAGCTTGTTCTGAAGGAGTTCTTCAGTCTGAGCAGCCTTATCCATTGCTTCCTGCTCGATCTCGAACGCTTTGGCGTTAGCTTTGTCGATCTTATCATGAGCAAGTGCTTCTGCACTCTTTAAAAGTTTCTCTCTTTTTGAGAGAACGTTATTTGCGAGTTTGATCTGCTCGGGAACCATAGCCTTAAGTTCGTCAAGCTTCTCGTATATGAGATCTCCTTCAACAAGTATCATACCTTTTTTCAACTTGGAAGGCTTACTTTCTTCAATGATCTTTTCGATTTCCGAAATCTTACGCTCTAACTTCTGAACATCTACATTGTCTTTTTCAGCTGCCATCGAATTTCTCCTCTATATACACATTTTTAAATATGTATTATCCGGTATTAATAACCGAATTTTTTATACAAACTCTGTGCGACACAGTCGGGAACAAATTTTGATACATCACCCTTGAAACTTGCGATCTCTCTGACCGTTGTGGAAGAAAGATATGAATATTCCAGATCGGTAGGAAGGAATACAGTTTCAAGTGTTCCGCCTGAGATCAGATAATTGGTCTGAGCCATATGAAGCTCGTATTCGAAATCGGTCAATGCTCTCAATCCTCTTAGGATCATATGAACATTTTTTTCTTTCGCATAATCAATTAAAAGACCCCCGAATGTTTCGATAATTATATTATCGAAATCTCCGGTCACATCTTTTAACATTTTAACACGTTCTTCAACTGTAAACAAGGGACTTTTTTTATTATTGTCCAAAACGGAAACATATACGAGGTCATAGTTCTTCGAGGCTCTTTTTATAATGTCAATATGTCCGTAGGTTACGGGATCGAAGCTTCCGGGATAAATGATCGAACTCATATTATTCTCTCCTTATAAAAACATGTTTATTGTTTTTGTATTCCTTTTCTTTAAATATCTCAAGACCGTGGTCATTAAGAAATCCAAAATCAGCATCGTAATTGCATTCAACAACCATAACAGTATCTTCGCCTATAAGGCCGCATTCGTCAAGAATGGGGATAACGGAATTTTCGAGATGTTTATCAAATGGAGGATCGATAAAGATAACATCCGGGATCTCCTTTAAATGAGTCTTTATAAAAAATCCTGCATCCTCTTTATATACTGCTGCTTTACCATCAAGATGTGTTTTACTAAGATTTGCTTTTATGCAGTCGATCGCTTCTTTGGAATTATCTACAAAATAACATTTAGATGCACCGCGGCTTAAAGCTTCGATGCCGATGGCACCCGATCCTGAAAACAAATCGACGAAAACGGAATTCCCGACATAGGACTGAAGGCAGTTAAAAAGAGTCTCTTTATACTTATCGGTCGTAGGTCTGGTGTCTGTTCCTTTGGGTGTTATTAAGTTAATGCTTCTTGCGCTTCCCGCGATCACTCTCATATATCACCTTTTAGAGTCTTAATTTGGTACCTTTGGAATCCCTGTTGGCAAGTTTTATCTTACCCGAAGGAATATCATTATCATTGTAATGAAGAACGGATTCAATGGCATTTCCTGTATAGAATACTTTATCTACTGCGGCATCCTTATTAAGCTTCATTCCTCTTACGCCGACAGCACCCTTCTTTTTCTCGGGAATCTGCTCGATCGGGAATTTGAGGAAATATCCGTCGTCCGAAACAAGTATAATATTTCTCTGTTCATTAAGAATGCTTACAGATACTAACTTATCGTCATCAAGAAGTTTGGTTGCCGCAATAGTCTTTCTCGTAACATCAAATTCACCGCCGTCAACAACCTTCATATTGCTTAACTTGGATACGAATACAAGTCTGAAGAGATTGAGGTCTGACTGTGAGCAGAGCAAAAGTATCGAAGCATCATTTGAAGTATATGATGTGATGTTATCGATCGGAATACCCCTGTCTCTTATCTTGCACATCGGGATATCGGAAACCTTGGCGGTATATAACATTCCGTTATCAGAGAAAAGACATACTTTACCCGTATTCTTGCAAAGTACAACGAATCTGCATTCTTCTTTGATCGATTCGAGATTTCTTTCATATGTTGCAAGATCGACTGCTTTGACATATCCGAATCTGTCCATCAGAACATATACGTCCATCTCTTCGATCTTCTTATCTTCATAAACCGCTTCACTTTCGTTGGTGATCACGGTTCTTCTTTCTCTTGAGTATTCTTTCTTGATAGACTTAAGATCATCAATGATAACCTGAGTCATGGAACTCTGGCGTTCAAGAATATCCTCATATTTAAAGATATTTGCCATAGTTTCATCATGTTCTTTTATCAAGGCCTCGATCTCGAGTCCGATCAGTTTGTATAAACGCATCTCTAAAATGGCATTCGCCTGTTTTTCAGTAAACATCAGCTGCATAGCCATTATCTTGGATTCCTTGGACTTAAATCTTATGCCGTCCGTAATACCTTCAACAAGGCATTTCTTAGCCATAGCACGGTCTTTGGAGCCTCTTAGTATCTCGATGATAAGATCGATAACATTGCAGGCTTTGATAAGCCCCTCCTGGATCTCTCTTTTCTCTTCTTCTTTCTGTAAAAGATTCGTATATTTTCTCTTGTTGAACTCATAAGAAAACTCAACGCAGTTGGAGATTATGTCTCTAAGAGACATTGTTTCGGGTTTTCCGTGCGAGATCGCAAGCATATTAACACCGAATGTATCTTCAAGTTTGGTCTTTTTATAAAGCATGTTCTTGAAGTTTTCGATGTCACAGTCTCTTTTTAATTCTATTACGATACGGATACCTTCTTTAGAAGACTGGTTGGAGATATCGACGATATCCGGAGCTTTCTTCTGATCGTAAAGAGAAGCTATATCGGATAAGAACTTGGAGATATTTGCTCCTATCATCGTATAAGGAATCTCGGTTATTACAAGATTTGTCTTGCCGTTCTTTCCCTTTTCGACTTCAACCTTTCCTCTGACTTTGATCTTTCCGACACCGGTTTCGTATATCGAAAGAAGTTCATCCTCATTGATAACGATACCGCCGGTAGGAAAATCAGGGCCTTTTACGTATTTCATCAGATCCCTTGTTTCCATGTTGGGGTTCTGCAAGAAGGCGATCGTAGCATCGATAACTTCGCTGATATTGTGAGGAGGAATGCTTGTAACCATTCCGACAGCAATACCTTCCGAACCGTTTACAAGGATATTCGGAAACTTAACGGGTAAAACGCTTGGTTCTTTTTCCGTTTCATCAAAGTTGGGCACGAAATCAACTATATCTTTATCAAGATCGCCGAGAAATGCTTCCTGGGTAACCTTCTGAAGTCTGGCTTCCGTATAACGCATTGCAGCGGCGGAATCACCTTCGATATTACCGAAGTTACCGTGTCCGTCTACAAGTGCAAGGCCTTTTTTAAAATCCTGAGTCATTACAACCAAAGATTCATATATGGACGAATCGCCGTGAGGGTGATATTTACCCATTGTATCACCGACGATCCTCGCGGATTTTCTGTAAGGCTTGTCGTATTTGATGCCCAGTTCATGCATATCGTAAAGAACACGCCTCTGAACAGGTTTAAGACCGTCCCTTACATCAGGCAATGCTCTTGCGATAATAACGCTCATCGCATAATCGACAAAAGATTTACTCATTACTTCAGAGTATTCTGTTTTTATGATCTTTTCTGCCACAATAAAACTCCCAAAAACTTTTATTTTTAATCAATACTAAATATCAAGTTCAGCCTCTTTTGCATGCTCGTAAATGTAATCACGTCTTATGGAAACATCGTTACCCATAAGAAGCTCGGTCATCTTTGAAGCCATGGATGCGTCTTCGATGGTAACCTGCTTAAGGTTTCTTCTGTCAGGATCGAGTGTTGTTTCCCACAACTGCTCGGCATCCATTTCACCAAGGCCTTTATATCTTTGAAGAGTAAAAGGTCCTTTGTGTTTCTTTCTGTAAGAAGCCAGAGCCGCATCATCATAAAGGTATTCCTCTTCTCCTTTGGAAGGGATTGCCTTATAAAGAGGAGGCATGGCTATATAGACATGGCCCTCAAATATGAGTTCGGGCATGAATCTGTAGAAAAGCGTTAAAAGAAGTGTACAGATATGTGCACCGTCGACATCGGCATCTGCCATGATTATGATCTTACCGTAACGAAGCTTGCTTATGTCGAAATCGTTTCCGTATCCTTCGGAAAAACCGCATCCGAATGCATTGATCATCGTTTTGATCTCGGCATTCGCAAGGATCTTATCTATACTTGCTTTCTCTACGTTAAGTATCTTTCCTCTTATAGGAAGGATAGCCTGGTATTTTCTGTTTCTTGCACTCTTTGCCGAACCGCCCGCAGAATCACCTTCGACGATGAAGATCTCGCACTTCTCGGATTCCTTGGATTCACAGTTTGCAAGTTTGCCGTTTGAATCAAAAGAAAACTTAGGCTTAGAAAGCATATTCGTCTTGGCTTTCTCTTCAGCCTTACGTATCTTTGCAGCTTTCTCAGCACATCCGATTATCGTCTTTAATGTCTCAAGGTTACGGTCAAAATACATCTGAGCTTCGTCATTAATAACCTTGGATACAGCTTTGGTAGCGTCCTGATTATCCAGCTTTGTCTTGGTCTGGCCTTCAAATCTGGGTTCCGGATGTTTGATACTGAGAACACATACAAGTCCGTTTCTTACTTCGGCACCCGTAAAATTTGGATCCTTGTCTTTTAATATTCCCAATGCTCTCGCATAGTTATTGATTACCTGCGTAAAGATCGTTTTAAAACCTGTGATATGAGTACCGCCTTCAGCGTTGTAAATATTATTACAGAAGCCTAATACATTCTCATGGAATTCATCTACATACTGGAATGCACAGTCTACGATGATATGTTCATTCTGTCCGTGCAGACAGATAACATCATGAAGCGTTTCCTTGCCCTTGTTTAAATCTTTTACAAATCCGGTAATTCCTTCTTCTTCATGGAAAACGATCTTTTCTTTTACGTCTCTTTTATCTTCAAAAACAATTGTTAATCCGGGATTAAGATAAGCTGTTTCATGAATACGCGATTTGATATCCTCAGATCTGAAATATGTTTTCTCAAATATCGTATCGTCAGGAGTAAAAGTAATCGACGTACCTGTTTCTCTTGTTTTGGAAACTGCGGGAAGCAGACCGTCAACAAGTTCCATGACAGGCTTTCCGAACTCGTATTCATCCTCATAAACAAAGCCGTCTCTTTTGATAGTGATGTGGAATTTCTTTGATAATGCATTGACTACCGAACTGCCTACACCGTGAAGACCGCCGGCATTCTTATAAACATCATTATTAAACTTACCGCCGGCATGAAGTGTGGTAAGTACGATTCTTTCCGCAGTGATTCCCTTTTCATGTCTGTCGACGGGAATACCTCTACCGTTATCGGAAATGGTAGCTGAACCGTCGGCGTTTAGCGTAACGTGGATCGTATCACAAAAACCGGCCATATGTTCATCGACCGAGTTATCCATGATCTCATATATCAAATGATTAAGTCCCTTTGTGGATGTGGAACCGATATACATACCCGGTCTTTCACGAACGGGTTCAAGTCCCTCAAGAACCATTATGGAACTGGAATCATACACTTGTTTTTCTTTTGCCATAAAAAACACTCCAAAGCTTAAACTAAAATCGGACATATGTTCGCATATCCTATGAAATTATAACATAAAACCGATTTAATTCAAATAAAAAATACACGATATTGTGTATTTAGAGCAAATAAACACATCATATATTTAAAAAGGCGTACATACTTAATTAAGTACATACACCTTTTATAATCAGGCTTCCATATCGGCATATTTTTTTGCCTTAACAAAGAGATCTCTGTCTCTGTAAAGATCGGCGATCTTAAATCTTACATCTCCGCTCTGCCTTAAGCCCGTAAGGTCTCCGGGGCCTCTTAATCTCAGATCTTCATCGGCTATAAAGAAGCCGTCATCAGACTTAAGCATTACTTCAAGTCTTTCGTTATCTTCGTCTTTTCCGGAGCCGTCTATAAGAATACAGAATGATTCAAGACTGCCTCTTCCGACACGGCCCCTTAACTGATGAAGCGTAGCCAGACCGAATCTTTCGGCATTTTCTATTAAGATTACCGTGGCATTGGGTACATCTATTCCGACTTCGATAACCGTAGTGGATACGAGAATATTGATATCATTGTTTGCAAAATACTGCATTACCCTGTTCTTTTCGGCATTTTTCATTCTTCCGTGAAGAACTCCGATCTTAATATCGTCCGGCATTAATTCTTTAAGGAATTTGGAATAATCAATAACATTTGAAAGCGTTTCATCTTCGCTTTCTTCGATCATCGGGCATACTATGATCGCCTGCTGGCCTTCCTTAACCTTTGAATAAAGAAATCTTAAACCGTCAAGTCTGTCAGACGATTTTCTTACGCCTGTCTTAATGGGTATTCTTGCAGCAGGCTTATCTTTAATTATTGAAACCTGCAGGTCGGTATAATATACCGAAGCCAGAGTTCTCGGAATTGGTGTGGCGGACAGACTTAAAACATGAGGATTTGAATTCTTTGCCGAAAGCATGTTTCTCTGTAATACTCCGAAACGATGCTGTTCATCTGTAATGGCAAGTGCAAGCGATTCGAATTCGATATCTTCTTCGATAAGAGCATGTGTACCTATAAGCAGGTCGATATTCCCGTTTATCAGTTCGTCTTTTATCTCTCTTTTTGCAGATGCCGAAGATGACCCCGAAAGATAAGCAATGTTCATATTAAGCTTATACTTTTCATTCATCTGAACGAATTTGGTAAAATGCTGTGCCGCCAGTACTTCGGTGGGAGCCATAAATGCACTCTGATATCCGTTCGAAGCACATAAAAGACAGGCAAGAAAAGCAATGATGGTCTTACCGCATCCTACATCACCCTGGATCAGTCTGTTCATTACAAAACCGCCGGTCAGATCGTCAACAATATCGTTTAAAGCCGATTTCTGACCTTCGGTAAGATCGTAAGGAATAAGAGCTTTAAATCTCTCATATTCAGCCGTTTCTATAAAAACATAATCGGACTTTAACCTGTTATATTTCTTTTTTATCTCATTTAACTCTTTGAAAAACTCATAAAATTCGTCGAAAGCAAGTCTGTTTCTGGCCTCGATATACTGTTCACTGTTAATAGGAAAATGAATATCACAAAGAGCTTTGCTGACACTTACAAATCCGTTTTCTTTTAAGATTTTTTCATCTACATTGTCCTTAAACGGCGAATAGCTTTCCAGGGAATTATAAACGAATTTGGAAATGGTTTTTGAATTGATCCCTTTTGTTAAAGGGTAAATACTCTGAAGATGCCTTAAACTTTCGATATAATCTCCGATTTTATGGATTTCAGGCATTTCCATCGCATAATTTCTGCCTTTTCTTTTAACTACGCCCAGGAAAATCCATTCAGAACCTTTTTTTAGCATGCTTCTTAAATAAGTAACCCTGAAAAATGTCAAAAGAACCTTATTGCCCGATGCATCAAATCCCGTAACGCTGGTTACCGCATTTTTGGCAGTTTTCTTAAAGTAAAGATCATCGGAAACTCTTAATTTAACGGCGCAGATTTCTCCTTCTTTTAACTCGTTAACAGTCGAAATCTTAGGAAGCTGCTTGTAGCTTCTCGGAAAATAATTTATAAGATCATATACGTTTTCTATTCCCAAACGCGCAAAAAGGGCGGCGTTTTTATCGCCGACCCCTTTTAATTCTTTTATTGATACTGATTTTAAATCAATTAAATTCATAAAATCTACTCAACAGAAACAATATAATAATATATGGGCTGTCCGCCTAACTGGATCTCGATCTCGATGTCTTCATAAAGTTCTTCCAGTTCAGCCTTAAGTGCGTTGTAATCTTCTTCGGAAACATCGGATCCGACATAAACAGTGATCACTGAAGCATCATCATCCACCATTTCAGCGATCATTTCCTTGGTAACCGAATCTCTGTCGGGGCCTACGGATAAGATGCCCTTATCGCCTATGCCCATATAATCGTCTTTCTGGATGACTTTATCGTCAATTTCGGTATCTCTGACAGCATAGGTAACCTGTCCGGTCTTAACATTGGAAGCACCTTCTGTCATATTATCCGTATTATCCTTAACAGATGCATCGGGAATGAAATTGATCATCGCTCCGATACCCTGCGGTACGGTTTTTGTGGGAATAACTATAACTTCCTTATCCTCTGTGAGATCTCTGGCCTGATTTGCAGCCATAATGATATTTTTGTTATTAGGAAGAATGAAAATATGCTTTGCATTAACTTTTTCGATAGCGTTAAGCATATCTTGTGTCGAAGGATTCATTGTCTGACCGCCTTCGATGATATAATCCGCACCTATGGATTTAAATATCTCGCTCATTCCGTCGCCTACGGAAACTGCGATAAAGCCGAATTCTTTGGCTTCTTCTTTTACTGCCTTTACTTCTTCCTTAACTGCGGGCTTCTCCGGTAATGACGAAACCTTAAGATTCTCGATCTTAATGTCGGTAAGCATACCGAATTTCATGCCTCTTTGAACTACGAGACCGGGATCGTCGGTTCTTACATGAACTTTAACCTTCTCGTTTTCTACGGTAAGAACAATGCTGTCCCCTATAACTTCGAGATAGTTTCTGTAGTCCATTTCTGTTTTTACGTTAAAGGACTTGTTTAAAACAATAACGAATTCTGTTTTATATGTATAATTCTTTTCGCTTACCTTAGCTTCAGAAGCTGCTTCTGACTTATTGGACTTGATGGGAGTTAAAGTTGTATCGACTTCTTTTCCAAGGAATGCATCATAAGCACCATGGAGCACTTCCATTAAGCCCTGTCCGCCCGAGTCCACAACTCCTGCCTGTTTTAAAACGGGCAGAAGATCGGGAGTTTTCAAAAGAACTTCATCGGAATATCTGATGATCTCGTCAAAGAACTTTTCTAAATCTTTTTCTCCGCTCTTTCTTAATTCTTCAGCCTTGTCATATGCACCTGCCGCAACTGTAAGGATAGTACCTTCCTTGGGCTTCATTACAGCTTTATATGCTGTAAGAACCGAATTATGCATTGCATCGGTAATGATATCAATCGTAAGTTCGTTGTTTTCTGAGGCGATCTTTGTAAAACCCCTGATAAGCTGTGATAAGATAACACCGCTGTTTCCTCTTGCGCCTCTTAACGAACCTGAAGAAATAGCTTTACAAACAGCTTTCATGTCCGGATTATCAAGATTGTTAAGCTCTTTATATGCGGACATGATGGTCATTGTCATGTTTGTACCCGTATCGCCGTCGGGAACGGGGAAAACATTTAATTCATTAATGTATTCTTTCTTCTTTTCAAGGCTGCAGGCACCGGCCATAAACATTTTTGCAAGAAGCTTTGAATCAATCGTATTTGTTGATGACACGATACTTCCTCCTATTCAACAATGCTGACGCCTTCGATAAAGACGTTTACTTTCGCAACATCCAAACCGGTGAACTGTTCAACATTATATTTAACTTCACTCATTACATTATTAGCCACAGCGGTGATCGAAACACCGAATGCTACTATGATGTGAAGATTTACTGTAAGTTTATTATTGTCAAGAGAAACGGAAATTCCTTTGGAAATACTGTCTCTTTTGAGAATGCTGGCCACACCTTCTGCCACGTTGATCTGAGCCATTCCTGCAACACCATAACATTCCAAGGCAACATTTCCCGCATATTCGGCAATAACGTTGTTATCAATAAGAACATTACCCAAATGTGTATCAAGACTTCCTTTCATCATTTATCCTCCTAATTATAAGTATTGTTTAATATTCATAAACACACCGTATTGTATTATATAACCGTATCCCGAAAAAATAAACACTATTCACATAATGTTAATAAAATTCATATTTTTTTAAATTTATCTTGCACTTTATTTTGAATTTATGTATAATACATTCGTTGTGGATTGTGGAGATGCATTCTCCTTATCCTTTTTGTAAGTTAAGGAGGTGTTAAAAATGGCTAAATGCGACATTTGTGATAAAGGCGTACATTTCGGTAATAACGTAAGCCATTCACACAGACGTTCAAATCATATTTGGAATTCCAATATCAGAACAGTTAAGTGTAAGGTTAACGGCACTACAAAGACAATGCATGTATGCACCAGATGTTTAAAATCAGGCGCTGTAGAAAGAGCATAATTGATTGAATTAAAAATATAAGATGTCTGTCATAACGACGGACATCTTTTTTTATGCTTTGATCTGCAGGTCATGAAGCAAAGTTTCATATTCCCGGTTAATGTTCTGAAGCGTATACGTATCTCCGCTCACATTATCGGGATGAAATACTTTGATAAGATCCTTATATCTTTTCTTCAGACCTTTTTCGGTCGTTATCCCTTTAAAGAATATACCCTGTCTGTATTCCAGAGTGGGCACTCTTCTTATCTGGGAATTCTTTTCTTTAAAATTGGCAAATTCTTCTTTTTCGCGATTCAGTCTCTGCCTGTCTGTATCCAACTGCTTAAAACCGGATTCGAGAACAGCCTGTTTCTTGTTAAGAAAGATCAGATCGTTTTCGAGTTTCTTACGTGAGCCTTCAATGGATTTGTTGATCTCTTCAACTTCTTTATCAAACTGTACTCTGCTTTTTTCCAGTTCTGCCTTTAATTCTTCAAGTTCGCTTTTCTCTTTGGCTATCGCATCACGCAGGTCTTCAAGATCGGCTTTATCCGTTTTTATCCTTACATTTTCTCTGAAAAGCTGAACTTTTAAATCCTCGAGTTCCTTAGGAGAATTCGAATCACGAAGTATAGAAATAAAATTATCCATAATTACTCTTCGTTTTCTTTAGGAAATGCAGTTTCTATTGCGTTGGCATCAGTAACGCCGTCTTTGTTCTTCTTTACCGAAATTCTGTCAAGAATATCAGGAACAAGGTCGATTATCTTTGTGATGGAATCCTGATTCTTAATGTTAACGAGTCTTGTATGTCCGTTGGAAATGACCAAAACTGCGGAAGGAGTCATCTTTCCGGAAAGAGCACCCATGCCACCGTTTTTCTTATCGCCTTTGGCTGCACCTGCACCGACACCGAATGATACGTCAACAAGAGGAACAATAATCGTATCGCCCACTTTGGTAGGTTCACCGACTACGGTTTTGGTGGAAAGAAATCCATCCATACCTTCCATCAAAGAATTTATTAAACCGTCAAAATTATTATCAGCCACGAGTCTTTCCTCCTCTTCTAATTAACAGAATCATTCTCCTCAAATGTTTGTTGGTCAACAGTTTAAATCCGACGCTTAAGAATACGATGATCTGTACTCTGCCGCCTACGTAACCGTCAATTTCAAATTTGCTTTCATCCCATACGGGGGTAAAATCAATTTCCCGGTTAAAATACCCCCTGGCCATGCATATGTAACTGTGAACCTTGCCCGTTATATACGGATCTTCATCACCGTAAACTATCTTCATTCGCCATTTGCGCGGGAACACATGCTTGATAACTTTAAGCATTATATCCTTAAACAGTATCAAAGTCGGTTTAAAAGAAGGATAATGTATTACTTTCCAGTAGAATTTGATTATCTTCTTTGTCTTCTCCCACTGTTTAAGTTTTTCATTTACAAACTCTTTAAAATTATACCACTTTTTCTTAATGTTTAAAACAAATTCTTTTAAAGAAGAAAGAAAAGAAATATTCTTTTCTATGGCATTCATATCATCGAATTCATCAGGTTCGTTTAAATACTTTTCGAATTCTTCCTCGGTCAGTTCGTATTCAACCGTTTCTTCTTCGGGAATTGTTTCGGCTTTCGCTTCAGCCGCTTCAGTGTTATCCTTCTTTACTCCCTCTTCGTCGGTGTCTTTTTTCTTCTTTGAAAACTTATCTGAAAGGTTTTCTACAAATTCGATCAGTTCGGGGATCTCTTTATCAAAGATCTTAATACCGAACAGCCTTAGGGATGCCCATCCCATCTTTTCTTTGTAATATACTTTTATCCTTACAATTGATAAAAGAAATGTTAAAAGAAAATATGCCGTAAGCGTTTCCTTATTCGACCCGCCTATCCTGTATCTGAAAGGTACAAAAAGTATTGTGAGAATGGCGATAACTGCAAGAAGGATAATGCTGCCTAAGACTATTCCGATTATCATCAAAGCTTTAAGCATACATTTTTCCTCCGGAAATCTTTAAAAGTTTCGGAAGAGTTTCATCTTCTTTTAGTTTAGGCAGCGAAGCAAGATATTCAATATAATCAAGATTTTTGACCTTGATAAGGCAGTTTTCGATCATATGACATGTAAGTTCTTCCGCCGAATCGTAATCTTTCGCAAGACCGACTATCAAAGGCGGATTTTCCTTATAATGCCTTTGCAAAAGAAACATCCATTCCGTAAATTCCAGTTGTGAATTATACTCATTGAGCATTATCACAAAGAAAGAATCGACGATAATCTTTTTTCTTTTTTCAATATTTTCTTTTATTTCGTCGAATTTATTGAAGCAATATTCATCGACATAAATGTAATCCGAAAAAAGCATTATGAATATCTTCCCGTAAAGTAATAAAAGAAGAAACGAATAGCAAGCTATTCGTTTCAAAAATTACATTTTTTCAATAATCTTTAAAATGTTGTCCTTTTCAAAAGGTTTGGTAACAAATTCGCTGGCACCGTTCTTGATGGCTTCTACCATCTTATTCTGCTGTCCCGCCGCAGTAACCATGATCACCTTGGCGTTACCGTCATATTCTCTGATCTTTGTCAGAGCTTCCAATCCGTCCATTACCGGCATCGTTATATCAAGAGTCGTTACATCAGGTTTGCACTCGATGTATTTCTTAACACCTTCTTCACCGTTTTCAGCCTCGGCAATAACTTCATGTCCCGATTCTTCCAAAAGCCCCCTTAAAATTTTCCTTGATGTTCTGGAATCATCCACGATCAAAATCCTAGCCATCAGAATAACCTCCCTTATTTGTTAATGAATTCGCCAAAGCTGGATATCAATTTAATAACTGAACCTTTAACATGAACAGGCAGAACGATAAGTTTGCCTGTAAATTTACAACCATCCGGGCTGTACTCGGGCGGAACAAGATCGATATCAAAAGCATTGTTTATCTTTGTGGCAAACATTCCGTTTACACAGTTGATAAACTCTGCAACCGCATCAAGTGCATCCTCGTCGGCAATTTCGAATGTCTCGCCTGCAAATGCGTCTGCAACGGCAAGAATGTTCTTTCCTTCACCTGCGATAGCCATTGTGGCTTTATTGTCGCCGTCAAGACTCTGCATGGCAAAGCTCTGAACTTCTTCGTAATCTGAAATGTATCCTTTTTCCACATAAATATCGGAATCTATCAGTCTGATAAATCCACGGATACTCATAAGTATGTGTTCAAGTTGATATTCAACAATATTCTGGGGTAAAAACAAAGGAACGATTCTGTCGGATTCGCCGCTCTTTAAGTCTTCCATGTCTGTAGCGGTAAAACCGTTATCATTCTGATAATCAGCCAGAGATTTGTTGATTTCATCCATGGAAAGGAAATCATTGTCAACAATGGCCTGAACAAAAGATAAATACTGATTGCCCTGCAAACCCAAAAGTCTTGTGACCTGATCAGCGGTCAGATAGCCTTTTTCTACCGCAAGATCACCGAATCTCTTGTCCATAATAGCCTGAAGTCTGTTGATCTCATCGGACTGCTCGGTGGTCATAAGCTTCTCGCTGACAGCAATAAGACCGAGTTTTACACGGACTTTGCGCATAGTCTCATATACGGTTTCAAGTTGAGCTTCGGTAAGTTTGCCTTCCTTGACCAAATAAGAACCAAATAAACGACTTATCATAATAACCTCCCAAAGTATAACTTCTGCATAAAAGTATACTATAAAACTGCCAAAAATGGAAGAAATTTCTACAAAATACCGTTCTTAAAATGATATGCGGTAAATTTATATGAAACCTCTTTCTTTTGGCCGTTAAACAAGGATTTATACGTATCTGTCACTTCTTTTGCATCCTGCTTTGATTCATCCGTGAAAACATATAAAAATCTGTTTATTTTTAAGTTTTTGATCTTATCAAAATTATTGTGCAGAGAAGTCGGTACACTGTTTATCACGGTATTAAAGCATAATTCATCATCGCATGACAGTTTTACTTTAAAATCGGCACCGGTTCTGTCTTTTAAATTTACAAATGAATTCTTATCCGACTTTGTAAATTTCGTGCATCTTCCGGTTGTCTTCATGATACAGTTTGCGGTATGCATCAGCGAAGCTTTTCCATATACAACAAGCGCCATTGCGTCAGTATTTATATTGATCATATCTTTAAACGATAATTCGCGTCCGAACATCGAAGAAACAAAAAGAGTATTATTTGCAGCCGAACTGATATCGTTGTACGAATAAATATTTGAGCCGCCATGAATCTCTTTGGTAAATCCATTATTACGGGCGAAACAATACTGATCATACTGATTTACATATATTCCGTCGATGAAAGATGCTTCTTCAGCATATTTAATAAGATTCCCAACGGAACTCTCATTAAGACTTCGAAGAACGGGCGGAAGTTTAATGTAGATCTTCTTACAGGCCAAAGCAGCAAGTTTTTCGAAAGCATCATTAATCTTTTTATCTTTTAAAGGATCATTTTCGTTAGGATCAAATATTATGTCTTTATTTACAACGATCGAATCGAAAAATTCATCTTCTGCGCAAAGAGATAACTGATCTAAAGTACTTACAAAAGCACAATTTGAAATGTGTTTTGTTTCATTATCCGCAATTTCTTTATAAGATACGGTATTTTTTTCAATGAGTTTATCATTATCGGAATCTTTTATATCAAATTTATCAGACAAAACTTTTATGGCCGATCTCGAAACTTCAGAAACACTTTTTTTATTTTGTGAAGTTGTACGTTCACGAACATGATCTTCAATTTTATTGCTTAATTTATAAACAGCTTCTCTTCTTAGATTGTTTACCAAAGAAGAAGCCACAAAACCGTCATCCAGAGAAATATCAGAGTTTTTAAGCACAAAATCCGTATTACCGAGTTTCTTAAGCTGCTTTAATACTTCTTCCTTTGATGTGGGCTGCTTCTGTGCTTTTTCAATTTCACTTTCTGATTCAGCACAAACTTCCAATATTTGATCATCGATCAGCGTACTCATACGTAAAACAGCTTTTTTTCCTGTTAAAGCAGAGAAAATAATATCAACGTCTTTTTTTAAAGGATCATCGATATATCTTGAGATTATTTCTTTCTCAAGATTTTCATCAACTTTGGAATAAGCACCCTTATCGATCGTAACCATCTGTTTAGAGGATACTCTCTCATAATACCCTCTGCCCGTGGAAACTCTGGAATAAAGATACTTAAGAAGTTCTCTGTCTGACTCTTCGATCCTTAATTCTTCATTGGGATTCTCCAAATGCTTATCAATATATTTTCTGTAAACGG
>CACZOG010000083.1 GCA_902782715.1 uncultured Lachnospiraceae bacterium
AGAACTCTCACATCGGCATTCGAATGGGGCGGATTCAGAAAAGTTGACGTATCCAAGGAAATGTTCCTCGGGGATTCAGACAGACTTGCTGTTGCGCTTGAAGACGGTCAGACGGTTGAGTGGACAGGCGGAAATGACTGTGTAACCGTTGATTCGGAAGGAAACATTCTGGCCATCAAGGTCGGAAATGCCACCATAAACGCCAATATACGTGATGCTTCCGGAAATGTTGTAAAAGTCGAGCCTTTTAATATAACGGTTAAGGATGTTCCTTCAGGCAATAATCCCGAACCTGAAACAGGAACACCCGATGATGACGGGATCATTCATGTTAAAGGCATTACATTAAGTGATGCGCAGACAACCGTAGGAAAGAGCGTTCCGATCTTCTACGAGATCAAACCTCTCGATGCAACAAATCAGAACATCAGATGGAAGAGTTCGGATGAAACGATAGCTACTGTCGATGAATCCGGAATCGTTACCGGATTAAAACCCGGAGAAGTAACTATCACAGCAATTACCGAAGACGGAAATAAGAGTGCGAAGGCAAAGGTCACTGTTCAGGGTGCCCTTAATCTGACACTCACTCTTACCGGTGTGGACGGAAAAGAAGCAGGGGATATGGTCCTTATCCCCGGAGAAACATATCAGCTTGTTGCCAAAGTTGACGGTGCGACAGGCGATTCGGGAGTTACATTCTCGTCATCGAACAACTGCGTTTCCGTATCGGATAACGGACTTATCACAGCACAGACCATAGGTTCGGCAGAGATAACCGTTACCACAAACGAACCCGATCAGTCCGGAGCACCTGTTATTAAGAGGATAAACATTACAGTCCAGGATAACGGACCCATGAATGATACAACATCCAAACTGATGTATTATTCCGAAACAGAGAAAAAAGACGTTCAGGTTTATATAAAGAACTCCGCAGGAAATTATGTTGAAGCCAAATGGGCAGATTACTATAAAGACGGCGTGGAATTCTTTATTAAGGGCGGTGTTACATACAAATACACCGGATGGCAGACCATTGACGGAAACGTATACTATTTCGATCAGAACGGAAACAAGGTGACCGGTGAACAGGTTATCGGAGGAACGAAATATACCTTCGCATCCGACGGTTCGCTTGTTAATACCAACGGAGTAAGAGGAATAGACGTATCGGGTTATAACGGTACGATAGACTGGACAGCAGTTAAAAATTCGGGAATCTCGTTTGTTATCATCCGCTGCGGCTTCAGAGGATATACCAAGGGAGGACTCATTCTCGATTCCAAATATCAGTCTTATATCCAGGGAGCAACCTCCGCAGGACTTAAAGTCGGATTGTATCTCTTCTCACAAGCCGTTAACGAAGCAGAAGCGGTAGAAGAGGCATCGTTATGCGTTAACCTTGCACAGGGATACAAGATCTCCTATCCTATATTCATCGACAGCGAGTACGCAAACGGAGCCAGAAGCGGAAGAGCCGACAAGCTTGACAAGGCCGGCAGAACAGCTGTCTGCAAGGCATTCTGCGAGACCATCAAATCCGCAGGTTATACACCCGGAGTTTATGCATCCAAATCATGGTTCTACGACAAACTTGACGCAGGACAGTTAAGCTCATATAAGATATGGCTTGCTCATTACACCAGCCAGACCGATTACAGCGGAAGATACGATATGTGGCAGCATACCGATAAGGGAAGCGTAAACGGTATCAAGGGTAATGTGGATCTGGATATCAGTTATCTGGGATACTAAAAGATAAAAAAGAACAGCGAAGAGACCCTTTATAAGGATCGTAAAAGAATAAAAGAGGAGCATATCATGGAAAAACCGGCTGTTGCGGGCGGAAAACCCGTTCGTGAAAATAAAATATATTACGGTCATCAGTGCATTGACGAA
Source organism: uncultured Lachnospiraceae bacterium (assembly GCA_902782715.1). Lineage (GTDB taxonomy): Bacteria > Bacillota > Clostridia > Lachnospirales > Lachnospiraceae > UBA3766. The sequence goes on from CACZOG010000083.1 coordinate 1,903, forward strand.
GACGATATCAAAGCTGTCTGCGATGTGCTTCGAAGCGATGCCGTAACCTGTGGACCTAAGGTTAAGGAACTTGAAGAAAAACTTGCAGGGTATGTAGGTGCGAAATATGCCGTTTCAATGGCAAACGGTACGGCCGCGCTTCACTGTGCGTGCATTGCGGCGGGCATCGGTGTGGGAGATGAAGTGATAACCACTCCTTTAACATTTGCCGCCAGTGCAAACTGCGTTCTTTATGTCGGTGCAAAGCCCGTATTCGCTGATGTTAACCCCGAAACATACAATATAGATCCCGACAGCATAATCGCTCACATTACAGAAAAGACCAAAGCGGTTATCGCCGTGGACTACACGGGACAGTGCGTTGAAAATGAGAGAATAAGAGAGATATGCGATAAATATCATCTTGTTTTCATAGAAGATGCGGCTCATGCGATCGGCTCGGCTTATAAGGGAAAGAAAGTCGGTTCACTGGCTGATATGACATGCTTTTCCTTCCATCCGGTAAAAACGATCACATGCGGTGAAGGCGGAGCCGTTACTACGAACAATGAAGAGTATTATAAGAAACTCGTTCTCGCACATTCACACGGGATAACTCATGATGAGGATCTCATGGAAGACGCACCTCATGAAGGACCATGGGTTTATGAGCAGATATCTCTGGGATACAATTACAGACTGACCGATTTCCAGTGCGCACTTCTTTTAAGTCAGTTAAACAAACTTGAGGAGTTCAAGGCAAAAAGAAAAGCCATCGTGGATAAATACAACGAGGCTTTCAAAGACCTTCCCGGGATCATAGTTCAGAAAGAAATACCCGAGTCGGATACATGCAGACATTTATATATAATAAGACTTGATCTTAATAAATTAAAATGTACGAGAAAAGAATTTTTTGATGCAATGAGTGCCGAAAACATTCAGTGCCAGGTTCATTACGTACCCACATATTTCTTCCCTTATTACAAACATCTGGGTTATAAAGAAGGACTCTGCCCGAATGCGGAAGAAATATATAAAGGGATACTCAGTATCCCCTTATATCCTACATTATCCGAGAAAGATACAGACGATGTAATATCGGCTGTCAAAAAGATCACGGAGTATTATCTTAATTTCTGACCTGCGTTTTCATGATGTTTTTTCTTCTCTTCGTACATCATCTTTTCTGCAGAAGTGATAAGTTCCTGAATATTTGTGCCGCTGTCACCGATATGGCTGTATCCAACCGATATGCTGTATTTTCTGTCAGCGGCTTTTTGCTTTAAGACGGATATCTTTTCAAGGCAGCTATTCTCGTCTATATCGGAATCGAAAGCGATAAATTCGTCTCCGCCTATCCTGAACGTATTATCAACTCCCCAGAGTTTAACGAGAGAGTTCGCTATGAATCTTATCAGTTCGTCACCCGCATCATGTCCTTCGGAATTGTTCAATTCATGAAGGAAATCCGCATCGATGTATACCACGGAAAGATCTTTTATCTCACCTTTTTCCATTCTCTGGATTATATGTTCGAAACAATATCTGTTTCTGATGCCCGTAAGACCGTCCAGATCACGTTCTTTTATTGCCTTTGAATACATTTCCCTGCGCTTGTTTTCTTCGCGGATGAGGGCATCCACGTCTCTGCAGGCACATACTATGTTTTCTTCTCCGTCGGGACCAACGGCTCTTGTAAAGCAAAGCTGAATATATACGTATCCGCCGGGAATGTTTCTTTTAAATACCGTTGAGTACATCCCTTCGGCAGGAACATTTGCGGAAAGATTTTCATATCTGGTAAACTCTTTTAATCTGTCCCTGTCTTCTTCGGCAACGTATCTGTCTATAAAACTGTTGAATCCGATATCATAATCCGGGCAGTCGTAATACTGAAGTGCGACTCTCTGAACTTCGGGGTTATCGCATACTCTGAAAAGACGCATCTTTTTGTCTTTTCTAAGAAGCCATACCATCTCGTAATCCCTGCTTAATCCGTCGAGAAGAGATAACTGGAAATCAGTCTGAGCTTTTTCTTCCATTTCGACTCTGATCTCGGCATCTTTTACCGCAAAGCCCATAACTACTGCCACGGGTTCGCCGACATCGCTGACTCTTACGCATTTAAGTTCGCAGTAGTTTCCTTCGTTGTTCTGATAAATCCATGTAAAATGATCGAGTCCGCTTATCTGACTTAAAACAAATTTGCGGGAGAGAACCTTTCTCATCATTTCCTTATCGGATTCTTTTACCGCTTTGTCGATATATGTCGAAACCGCCTTGTCATAGTCGGCTTTGTAGAATGTGTCTCCGAACATGCCCTCAATACGGTTGCTGACGTTGTAAGGGGTTACCTTGCCGGAGTCCATATCAACGTAATAAATGGAAGAGTATTCCCTTCCGAGTGCGTAAGTTACGGAATAATACTGCTTCTTGGCTTCCGCTTCACGCATTTTTTTTCTGAATGACTCATCAACATCATTGCTTGAGAAAACAAGGATGTCGGTTCCGTCTTCGCTGTCCGTGAGTTTGGAGATGGACAGTTTTTCGTATATGTAAGTGTCGCTTGAGGGATCTTTTTTGTACCTGAAATAGTCAGAATAATACTTACGGTCCTTCATAAGCACCGTATATTTATCGTAATCGAAGATGTCTCTGACAATCTGTCTGTCATCGGGATGAACCCTGTCTTCCATAATCCGAAGCACGGTTTTATAATAATCATCCGTGTCGGACAGAATCTTATCCCAGGCGACCTTAAGATCGTCATCCATCATTCGTATTACTTTATTATTGTTTTTTGTATCGCTGTAAAAAAGAAACAGACAGTCACCGAAACATGACCTTATGATCTCATCATCGATATTATGATTCATTTACCATCCCCAATGCGGTAAAACCGCAAAA
>CACZOG010000084.1 GCA_902782715.1 uncultured Lachnospiraceae bacterium
AAAGATGCTGAACCTACGGCGGAAATCGTGTCTTTCCGTTCAGGCAGGGATGTATTGGATTACCTGTCGGAGAACACATGTGATGTGTGCTTTTTCGATATTGAAATGAGGGACATGAACGGAATCGAGCTGGCATACGAAGTTAAGAAGTTTAACCCCAAGGCCAACATCATTTTCGTTACAGGATATTCGGATTATACTCAGGATGCGTTCGAAGTTAGAGCCAGCGGTTATGTTTTAAAGCCCGTTACTTCGGTTAAAGTGGCTGAGGAGATCAGAAACTTAAGAAACCCCATCGAAGAGAATCAGAAGAATTTCGATGTTTATGTTAAAACGTTCGGTAATTTCGACGTATATTCAAAAGGGGAACCCATTATTTTCAAAAGAAGCAAATCCAAAGAACTTCTTGCTTACCTTATCGACAGAAAGGGTGCGGGAGTTACAAAGAAAGAGATTGCTGCAATTCTTTTCCCCGGACATGAGTACGAAAGAAGAGTCGAAGATTATATCAATAAGATCTACAGAGAGATGACAAGATCTCTTAACGAAGCGGGAATCGGTGATATAGTCGTTAAGAAGAGAAATTACTACGCGATCGATCCCGATAAGGTTAAATGCGACAGATATGACTTTGAAAAAGGCAAATCAAGCGCAATCAAGGCATATATGGGAGAGTACATGCAGCAGTACATGTGGGCATCGTTTAAAGTTGCCAGATAGTCGGAGGTTACAATGGGTATAGAAATTGTTAACGACGAAGAACAGGTAGTAGAGAGAAAGAGATGGGGTCTTTTCGGACTTCCTTTCACTTTTACGAAATATATTGTCAAAAAAGACATCTTAACTATCGAATCGGGTTGTTTTACCAAGAAGGAAGATGACTGCTATATGTATAAGATTCAGGATGTCGAACTGACAAGGAATTTTATGCAGAGGTTATTCGGACTCGGATGTGTGATCTGCTACACAGGTGATACAACTCATCCGAAACTTTACCTTCATAACATTAAGAATTCCAAGGAGACCAAAGATTATATCTTAAAATACTCCGAGGAAGCAAGACTTAAGAGAAGAACTCTCAACACTCTTAACATCGGAGCTCATGATGTGGATGTTGAAGATATCTCCGGAGACTGTTAATAAGATTTAAGACATTTAAGTGCCAGGTAATCCCCTCGGATGCCTGGCACATTGAATGTATAGGCTAATTTGTATTATTTGGACAACGCAGATGTATTAAAAAGAATGTGATTGCACTTTGATTTGGAGACATGATGGAATATCAGGAATGCCGTGAGTGGCTCGAAAACAGAAGAATATCGATGGGAAGCGTTCCCGGTCTGACAGAGGTTAATAAGCTTCTGGATCGTTTTGAGCGCCCTGATAAGGATATGAACATAATCCATATTGCGGGAACGAACGGCAAAGGAAGCATCGGATATCTTCTTGAACAGTCCATAGCAAACAGCAAGATTAAAGTCGGAAGATTCTTATCGCCCGCTGTTGTTGACGAAAGGGAGATAATCCTTGTAAACGGCAGAATGGTTCCAAAGAAAATATGGGCTGAGATCCTTAGCGAGATAATAGAAGCCGTAAACGATAATGATCTTAAAGCGACGGCATTTGAGATCGAATTTGTTTTATCCCTCTTAATATTTCAAAGACTTGGATGCGAAATCGTTATCCTCGAATGCGGAATGGGTGGAAGGCTTGATGCGACCAATGCCATTGAAAAAAGCATGGTTGACATAATTACATCAATAAGTATCGACCATTGTAACTATTTAGGAGATTCTCTTAAGGAGATAAGTTTACATAAGTTTGGAATAATAAAAGAAAACTCCAAACATGCTGTCATAGCTCCCCAGACTAATGAAGTATATGAGTATCTTGATGAATTTATAAAAGATTCAAAGATAAAATGCGATATCGTAAAGAGTGATGCGAAAGCGGTTAAGAGAAAGGTTAAAAAGAACAAAAACAAACCTTATCAGATGATCGGTTATAAGGATTACAAAGACCTTGAATTATCATTAGCGGGAGTTCATCAGTGCGACAATGCTGCGGCCGTTCTTGATACCGTTGAGGTTTTAAAGAGCGAAGGCTGTAAGATAACCGAAAAGGCTGTAAGGAATGCTTTTTCCAATGCTTTATGGCCCGCCAGATTCGAGATCATCGAGTCTGACAGACTTTTTATCCTGGACGGCGCACACAATTCTGATGCCGTCGAAAAGCTCTTTGAAAATATCAGTTTGTATTTTACAAATAGGGACATCATATATATAATGGGTATGTATCGCGACAAGGCATACGAAGATGTTGTTAAATTTACCGCTCCAAAGGCAAAAGCGATAGTTACTATCAGTCCCGCGGACAGGAAAAGAGCCGTTGATTCCTTTGAACTCGGTAAATGTGTTAAGGAATACAATGAGAATGTAACATCCGCCGATTCGTATGAAGAAGCACTTGAAATAGCAAGACTTTTGTCCGATAAAAAGGATATGATACTGATCTTCGGATCTCTTTCTTTTATGGGAGATTTCAGAAGACTCTTAATAAAATAAGACCGGAAAAGAGACAGAAATGATTGATGAAGAAAAGATAAAAGAAGGGGTGAAACTCCTTCTTGAAGGAATAGGTGAAGACGTTAACAGAGAGGGACTTATCGATACTCCCGACAGAATAGCGAGAATGTATACGGAGATCTTCGCAGGATACGAAGACAGTGCGAAGAATCATCTCTTAAAGAGATTCCATGTTGATAATAACGATATAGTTTTAGAGAAAAACATCGTCTTTTATTCAATGTGCGAACATCATATGATGCCTTTTTACGGAGTGGCTCACATCGCTTACATTCCCAACGGGGAAGTAGTGGGTATTTCCAAACTTGCGCGTACTCTTGAGGTTTATTCAAGACGTCTTCAGATTCAGGAAAAACTGACTGACGAAGTTGCTGAAAGTATTTTCAAAGAACTTAATTCAAAGGGTGTTATGGTATGCATCGAAGCTGAGCATATGTGCATGACCATGCGCGGAATCAAGAAGCCCGGAAGCAAAACGGTTACATTTGCTGCCAAAGGCGTATTCGAAAAAGAAGAGTACAAGAACAGATTTTTTGATATGCTCAGATTATAGGGGTAAATATGAAAACTATCAAGATCGGCAACAGAAAATTTGATTTAAAGAACCATACATATGTTATGGGTATTCTTAACGTTACTCCGGACTCGTTTTCGGACGGAGGAATGTTCTTAAATACAGAAGCGGCTTTTAAAAGAGCCGTTCAGATGGTAAATGACGGAGCTGATATCATCGATGTCGGCGGCGAATCATCAAGACCGGGATACACTCCCGTAAGTGCCGAAGAGCAGATAGAAAGAGTAATGCCCGTTATCGAAGAGATAAAGAAGAAACTGGACGTACCCATTTCGATCGATACATATAATCCCGAAGTTGCCAAAGAAGCAATAAAGAACGGATGTGACATGATCAATGACATCTGGGCGCTTCAGAACACGGAAGATATGGCTAAGCTCATGATAGACAATGATGTTGTCTGTGTTCTTATGCATAACAGAAAAACTCCCGATTACACCAATTTCAGACAGGATATCCTTTCTGACCTCGGTCAGTATCTTGACAGAGCCAAGGCAGCGCATATCAAAAAAGATCGTATAATCCTCGATCCGGGAATCGGATTCGGCAAGACATACGAGCAGAATTTAAGCGTTATTCATTATATAGATGATCTGAAAGATTTAGGATGCCCGATTCTTATCGGCACAAGCAGAAAATCCGTTATTGGCCTTACGCTTGACCTTCCGATATTCGAAAGAGTGGAAGGTACCATTGCCACAACGGTAGTAGCATGCATGAAGGGCGTAAACTTCGTCCGTGTTCATGATGTAAGGGAAAACGTTCGTGCCATCAGAATGACCGAGGCTATTCTTAATTCTTAATTAGTTTGTTTCGGCATTCAGTTTTTCGAGAAGTTCCTTTGCGGTTAACATAAATCTTGAATGGATCGCATTCGGAGCTATTTCGCAAAGAGGCACCAAAACAAACAGCCTGTTGGTCATATCGGGATGCGGGATAACGAGCGAATCGGTTGACATAACGATATCGTCGTAAAGAAGAATATCCAGATCCAGAGTACGGGGGCCCCAGTGAATAGTTCTTTCTCTTCCTGCCTCGTTTTCTTCAATATGAAGTCTGGCAAGCAGTTCTTCGGGAGAGTAAAGAGTGGTGATCTTAAAAGCACCGTTTAAGAAATCATCCTGAGGAACATCTCCGTAAGGTTTTGTTTCGATCAAAGAAGATACGGCTTTAATTTCTATGCATTCGTCCGCGGACAGATTGTCCAGGGCGTTTTTTATATACTCTTCACGATCACCCATATTTGAGCCTACAGCAATATAAGCGATGTGTCTTGCTCTGTGCGCCCTGACGGATACATTCTCGAATTTAACGGGAATGGGAGCATCGGGCTTGCAGATCTCAAGGTCGATCGCCTGTATGCTTCTGTATTTAAGAAGCAGTTTTCTTGCAAGGTCGTTAACGAGTGTTTCAAGAAGATTGACACGATTGGAGAGCATAAATTCATTTATGAATTCACATACTTTTCCGTAATCGAGTGTATCTTCGATCTCATCGCTCATTCCGGATGTGAGAGTATCCGTATCAAGTTTGGCGTTGATCACAAAACGCTGACCTTTGGCTTTTTCGTTTTCATAAACTCCGTGATAAGCATATACTTCAAGTCCTCTGATGATAATGTTATCCATATGGCTCTCCTTTCTTTTATTTCATTTTGATTTAGTTCTCTATAGCCGCCTCGAGCGCAGCCGTAAATTCGCTTACATTGATGCTTCCGTAGGAAGGTGTTCTGTACGTTGTGGATTCATCGCCGAACTGCTGGAAATATACATACTTGTCGGTCATGTTAATGGCTGTGTAATTTCCGTATGCAACGATCTCTTCGCTTGAACCGTCTATTGCCATTCTTTTAAGTGCGGGATTGGAAGCATCGTTTTTCTGGTAATAGATATAATCAGTATTCAGATTATAGCAGTCGATCCTGTCCTTTGTGAGAATCTCGACTTCCTGATTCTGCAATGAGTATCTGCAGAGTCTGTAATTGTTATCTATATCCATGTAATAAATGTAATTGCCCAGTCTGATGGGATTCCACATATTGATGCGAACCAGTTCGGTCATGGAATCGGTAACAGTATCATAAACCATAAGGAAATGGTTGTTTTCAGCATTGGTATAATAGATTATGTCTTCGTAAACGCCCGAAGGATTGATGGCAAGATTAGAAACATCCGAGACTTCTTTTCCGTCAGTTGAAAGTTTGCCGAGGTGTACGCCTTTTGTCTTATCATAATCAAGGTAATAAATGTGATCGCGAATGAGAACCATTTCAAGAGAAGGGTCTCTGCTTAACGTAACTGCATCCTTACCGTTCTTTTTGCATCTGTATATACCCATTACTCTTCGAATGAAACCGAGTCCCGTAGAGGTCTTTGAATCGGCCATGTAGTAATAGATATAATCACCGCCGGTGTTTATGTACTGAACTTTTGCGGAAATGAGTTTTTTCATTTCCGATTCGTCGGACTTCATGACGTAGAGGGAACCGCTGTCATATGAATTGGCGAAATAGATATAACCGTTGTCTTCGCAGAAAAGACCTTTATTGTAGATATTTCCTGCCGTATTTCCCAGTGTTCCGGGAGGGTTTGAGGGAACGTGATTTTTAAGCTTCGATGCGACCGAAGCGGAGACTGCCAGAATGACAGCGAGGGCAACTATGATTATTAAGGGAAGTACACCTGTTGATTTCTTCTTTTTACCTGCCATAATGCCTCTTTTCTACGAATACATTATTTTTTCGTAATACTTAAACAACTTATCAGTGTCGATATCCTTCTGCTTTTTGTGCGTATTGTTGTAATAAGCTATGTAAAGGTCATATGCTTCTTTTACGTCAATCGGAAGAGGATTGGCCTTCTTTAAGAATTTCTTTCTCTTTAACGATCTGACGAGTCTGTTGTATTCATACATTACAAGATGATATTCGTCGTTCTTCTTTTTGTAGATATATAACCTTATCTTTATTATCGCAAATTTAACGATAAAATACAAAGAAATCGTTAATAAAATTATGATCAGAACAAGAGTAAGAACACCTGCTACGGTTGTTCGGTCAAAATCAAAAACATTTAAGAAATCGAGCGAAGCAAAATTGCTTAAATTGTTGATGGCATTATTGGTTCCTTCTCCGTTTTCAAAGTCCATTGTGTTGGAGGTAAGAGCGGCGAAAAGGAATGACCAGTTAAAGAGATTGCCTGCACTGTCTTCGGCGAACGAAGGGATGGTTGCTTCAAAAGGAACGAAGCCGTATCCTTCGAGATATATCTCAACCCAGGCGTGAGCATACGAATCGTTTACGGGAACTTGTACAACGGATTTAAGATCGAGGTTTGTGTCGCCCTTATACCATTCGTCGTAAGCATAATCGGTAAGCACGGCATCGTCATAAATGAGATCGATAGGGATCATGTATCCTTCGCAGTATCTTGCGGGAACTCCCATATCTCTTAAAAGAAGAACCGTTGCCGATGCGAAATGAGCACAGAAGCCTCTTTTCTGTGATGTAAGGAAATATTCCACGAAATCATTTCTTTTAGGCGTGCTTCCGGGAGCCATGGTATAACTGTAATTATCATAGAAGTACGAATAAACCGCATTCGCACATTTTAATCTGTATTCGTTGGTATCTGAATAATCCGAAGGTATAACGATTTCCGTAAGAGTGTCATCGATGGTTTCTTTTACATCAGCCGGAACATCGAGACAGTAGTTGTAAACGTAGTCGTAGTAATCCGGATCGGATATAAGTTCGTCTTCGATATCTCTTTTATAATCCTTTGTGCTGAGTGCGGGCTTGAAGGTTACTTCGTAATTATTCTTTGTACTGCTGTCGAAAGTAATGTCATCAATGTCGGAAAAATAAGGAATATAATTAAATCTTGCATCCGCATCGATGTTTTCTATTTTCATTTTTCCTTCGTTTTCGAAAGGATATTCTCTTGTTTTTTCGATGGCTTTGAAATCGTAATCGGTAGTCGCCCATTTCGAACGTGTATAGATCGTTCCCGTATATCCTTTAAGGTAAACGGTGTCATATCCGATGGGAGCGAAGGTAACGTTAAGATCGGTTTCGAAGTCCGGTCTTACCTGACTTACGCCGCCGAGTCTTCCGCCTGAAAGACCTCCTGTCGAAGCATAGGAATCAAGAAAACCGCTTGTACCTGACTGAATGAATATCTTAACGTATTCCTGAGTCATCCTGTGGATCGCATTCTTTGGTTCTTTGGATATTGGCGCATTTAATGCGGCGGAAAGAACGATCGTAAGGATAAGCGATATCACGAAAGAGAAGATGATCGAATGGATGAAAACGGGAGTGTCGGCCTGGTAAGCATAGAGATTCTCGTTTTTCTTTTTATATCTTACGAATTCGTGCGTATGCTTTCCCTTAACCTGCATTCTCGAATGTTTGGAAAGCTGTAAGAAGAGGACGCATACATACACGAAAAGAAGACCGAATATGTACTTTGCGGACGGAACTTTATGGATAAAGAGCGCGATCTCAATGTAAGGGAAGGTTACGATCATGGTTTCTATGGCATTCATGTAACCTGAAATGGTAACGTTTAAAAGGATCGCATTAAATGTTCCGATGAATATCGCCGCAATGGTTACGGTCATATATCTGTTGGTGACGATTTCCTGCGCTTCACGGATCGCGGAAAGTGCGAAATAATCGGAATACTCTTCGAATATGATGTTCATTGCCGCCTGGAAACCTGAGTTCGCGGGCAGATAATACCTCGCCAGTTCTATCGTAAATATCAGGAAGAGAATAATATAGAAAACGTAGAATGCGACTTTGTTCATGTAAAGCATTGCCACATAAAGCGAAAGGAATAAAAATGCAGCAAAGACAACGGGTTTGTTGTATGGAATGTTAAATGAATCAAGAAGTCCGCATACCGAACAGTAGGAGGCAATAAAGATGAGAATGCCTTTAAAAAGGCAGAGCAAAAAACGGCTGCTCTTTAAATCCTGTGATACTTCACCGACAAGCAACTTGTTCGCTTCGTATTCTTTTTTGTAGATAAATCTCTCCAGAAAGTTCAAAATACTTTATTCTCCGATTTGTATCTTTTTGCCTACTATATGAACGACAGTAGCGATCCTGTCAGACGAGTTAAGGTAAGTGTTTAACGCATTTTCCCTTCCTTCGTAAAGAGGCTGGCAGTAGAAGTTGGTCATTGCCTCAAGCATTCCCGCTTCGTCCGTAACTGTAAAGAAACGGTAATCGCATGCTTTGTCGTTATATATGCATAATTCAAAACGTTCTTTTTTGGTGTACATTATCTTAATGCATGAAAGCAGGGAAGCTGCGGTGTCATGTATCTCTCTTTCGCAGAGTTCGGGTACGAGAATGATCGCGAGAGAAGATGTGTAAGCCATTTCCTTAACGAAGAGATCGTCAAGTTTGGCGGAGAGTTTCCAGTGGATCCTCTGAAGTCTGTCGCCGGGACGGTATTCTCTTATTTCTTTTACGTCACTTGAAATGTTTCCTATGCTTTCGGATTCGGTAAATTCATCCGGTCCGTCTTTTGGAACTGCGGGAGGGAAATCGCCGATGCTTCTTTCTTTCGGAAGTATCAGACAGGAAGCGTCTAATGTTATGTCAACCTCTTTCCTTAAAAGAGAAAGATAATCAAATAAAACGATCTTTTTGACAGAGATAGTGATCATGCCGATCTGAGATGCATCGATAGGGATCCTGAAAGAATTCTTTTTCCTTGAGAGAGGAATTGCGATCTTCTGAACTGTTGTGTTGGGATAATATGCATTCTGAACGTTAAATTCGACATTTGCCCTGAAAAGGCCGAGTTTTCCGGAATTAACATATCCGAGAACAAAAGTCGGAGAGTTGGGTTCTTCGACATATTCGGAAGCAGGCAGCAAAGTGAACGTGAAATTGGATGCCGCATTTAGAAATATAAAAACAGAAATGGGAATGATAACGATAAGCGCAACAATAAAGAGCAAAAACGCAGGTTGCTCATAAATAAGCGCAAAGGCAGACAGTATCAGAATTGAAAAAATGTAAAGTATTAAAGTTAGGATGTTGATCTTCATTTAAGGGACCTTTACGGAATCAAATGCTACGTTTAACGCGCTCTCCGTTGTCATGCCGCAGGCTTTTGCCTTTGTCGAAAGGATGATCCTGTGATTTGCGATGGGGAAGAATACTGCTTTGAAATCCTCGGGGACCACATAATCCCTGCTTTCGAGGAAGGCATGTGCCTTGGCCATTTTAATAAGTGCGATGCTTCCTCTGGGAGAAAGTCCCAAAGCGAAAGTATCGGTATTTCTTGTGGCCTCGGTAAGGGAAACCGCATAATCGTACAAACTGTCTTTGATCTTGATATTTTCAACATCGTTCTGATAAGCGATGATGTCTTCTTTGGAAATCACACGTTCCATTGCTTCGATGGTCTTATGGGAATCGCCTTTTAAGATCATTACTGCGGAATCGTGTGCGGGATAGCCCATGGAAAGACGAACCATGAAACGGTCAAGCTGTGATTCGGGAAGCTTCTGTGTACCTGAAGCTCCGATGGGGTTCTGCGTCGCGATGACCATGAAAGGAGAAGGAAGATATCTTGTAACGCCGTCAACGGTGGCATGACCTTCTTCCATTACCTCAAGCAGAGCGGATTGTGTTTTCGGAGAGGTTCTGTTGATCTCGTCGGCAAGGAAAAGGTTGGTGTAAACCGCACCTTCTTTGAACGTGAATTCGTTTCTTGTCTTATCGAACATCGTAAAACCGGATACATCGGACGGAAGTACGTCAGGTGTAAACTGCATTCTTTTATAGTCGAGATCCATAACCTTGGCGAGAGCGGTAACAAGGGTTGTCTTACCAACGCCGGGAATGTCTTCGAGAAGAATGTGTCCTTTGGCGAAAACGGCACACAAGACCATGTCGATAACATCGTCTTTTCCGTGGATCGCCTGTTTGATGGTGCTCTTCATAAGCTCGATTTTTTCGGGTATCTGATTCATTTTTAAATCCTCTCAATCCGCATAATATATAAAGTATATTTTACTAAAATATAGTGTTTTTATCAATACTGTTTGAAGAGCAGTGCCATATGTGGTATGATGATGGAAAGTAAAGTTTCGAGGTTTTTCATGAAGAAAAACATGAGAGCAGATAAGAGCATATCGGTTATTTTAAGAATTGCACTTTGCGTTGCCATAATATGCACGGGTGCAACTTTTTTGCATGTTTTTGACATCAAAAAAGTATTCAGGGAAAATATGCTCAAATCTTACGAGGGACATGTTGATACGGCTGTATCCGAGATCAATTATCAGATAGAGTCCGTCAAGAAGGTCATGGAAACCTACGAAAAAACGATCGCTGATGTAAAACTAAGCTCCGAGATCAACAACCTGACTGAGATTCAGGACGAATATACCAGGGGCTATTCGCTTTATTATCTTGATTCCAACGGCGTTCTTTACAGTTCGGAAAAGAACGAATACAGAAAAGATCTTTTCGATGCTTTCAATAAGATCTCCACGTATTATTTTGTTGATGATTATGTCTGCCTTCCTGCAAAGAATTATTTTACCGAAACGTCTTTCTGCGATTCGATAATCGGAATAAAGAAATGCAGGGATGAAAACGATGAGATTTATTATCTTCTGGTAAGAAAAGACCTTTCGGAAGTTTTAAATTCAGATACATTTAATTATTTGAACAGTCTCGGCTGGTTTGCCGTTATCGAAGGTGACGGCGATGTTGTTGCAGCGACATATTCGTATATGGATCTGGCTGCGATAGATTCGAATGCCTTTGACAAACTGACCGAATACAGTGCAAGAACGAATAAATCGTCAACGCAGATCGGCGGATTAAAGAAATTCATCTATACCAAGATATCATATTCAACTGCAGTTGAGGGTGCAGACGGCGAAGATTTCATTGTGTACATCGGACAGATTGATAAAACACACGATCTTTATTATCTGTATTACTTTGATGCGGGTATTTTAAATGCAAGGATCAAAGGTGCCACGACAAGAAGTTTCCTTATTTGTCTTTTCATGATCATGGTAATGATGATCCTGATACTTTATATCTGGATCACACTTAATGAAAACAATGACATTATCGTAAAGCTTGCGTATATCGATGATGTTACGGGCGGATACAATTACAACTATTTCAGAAGACATGTAAACGACATAATCCAGAACAGTAAAGAAACACCTTTCCTAATGATCAGGTTCGATATCATGAACTTCCGTTATATCAACGAGTCATACGGGCATGAGAAAGCAGATAAAGTCCTGATGGCTACGATCAAAGAATTTGAAAAGGTATTTGACAAGAACAAGGAACTCTGCGTAAGAGTCAACTCCGACCAGTTTGTTGCACTTGTGATAAATGACGTTAATCTTGACGAGAAGCAGATGAAATACTTAAAGGGTATTTCGGATGATGCCAACGATGCAATGATCAAATATCCCATAAGACTTAAAGTCGGAATGTATCAGATACGTAAGGAAGACAACGACATCGACCTTATGATCGACAGAGCGAATGCTGCGAGAAAGTCTATCGATGTCAAGTCGAATGTACTTACGGCAAAGTATTCGGACAATATCATCTCCAACATGAGGAAAGTCGATGCGATCGAATCCGAAATGGAGAAGTCGCTTAAGAACGGAGAGTTCAGACTTTTTGTTCAGCCTAAATGGGATATCATAAAAGACGAGATAATCGGCGGTGAAGTTCTTGCACGTTGGATCAAAAACGACGGAACAATGGTTTATCCTTCGGATTTCATTCCCATTTTCGAGTCCAACGGATTTATTGAAAACCTTGATTTCTATATGCTTGAACAGATGTGTATCAAGATCAAGGAAATGCGAAAGAAACCGGGCAAGTACAGATTCTTCCCTGTAAGTGTTAACCAGTCCAGAGTCCTTATCAATAACCCCGATTACGTTAAAAACGTTGAAAAGGTTATGAAAAGATACGATACCGATGTTAATCTCATTCAGCTTGAGATCACGGAAAACGTTTTCTTCGATCAGAGAGAGAAGATGGTCGAAGTCGTTAACCAGTTAAAGACACTCGGTCTTGAACTTGCAATGGATGATTTCGGCTCGGGCTATTCATCGCTTAATATACTTAAAGACGTACCTTTCGATATCCTTAAGATCGACAAGGACTTCTTCGATGAAACTTTCATATCGAATGCAAGTACCGTAATCCTTCAGAAAATACTCGAGATGGCCAAAGAACTGAGTATCGACGTTATCTGCGAGGGTGTTGAAACCAAGGAGCAGGTTGCAATGCTCAAAGACTTCGGATGTCATGCAGTACAGGGCTATTTCTACGGAAGACCCATGCCTGTGGATGAATTCATCGAGAAGTACTGCCTGATCAAAGAATAATGTTTTGACAAAAGAAATCTTTATGGATAAACTGTAAAAATGAATGTTCCGGCGAACTTTTTTGTAAATAAAATGAATGAGACGCTTTCGGATTATTATAAAGTTCATGGAAACTCAAAACCGAAAGTGCTTCTGCATGCGTGCTGCGCACCCTGCAGTTCATACTGTCTTTTGTGCATAAGGGATCATGCGGATGTGGGAGTGTACTTTTACAATCCGAACATTACCGTAAAAGATGAATATGAGCACAGACTTGAAGAATTAAAAAGGCTTGTCGGGATTTATAATGATGATCCGGACAGGAAACTGCCTTTAGATTGCTGTCAGACAGAAATTGACAAAGCTTTGATCCGGAATCTTGCAGAAACGGAATCAGTTGACATAACTAAATATTATGTTAACTCAAATGAAATAGAGATGATCGAAGCACCGTATGAATCTGATGTTTATTTATCAAAGATAAAAGGTCTCGAGAAGTGCCCCGAAAGAGGAGAACGCTGTAAGGTCTGCTTTGACTTAAGACTCAGACAAACGGCACTTAAAGCAAGAGAACTCGGATATGATTTCTTTGCGACGACTTTGACTTTAAGCCCTTTAAAAGATGCATTTCTTATAAATCAGATCGGTGAAAGAATTGCAAAAGAAGTTGACATAAAATATCTTCCGACAGATTTTAAGAAGAAAAACGGATATAAAATGTCAATTGAATTGTCCAAAGAATTCGGACTTTACAGGCAGAATTACTGTGGATGCGTATTTTCGAAAAACAAAGAGGAGTTTACATAAAATATGAAAGATTTTTTGCTTGAATTAATGGGTGTGGTATCCGAAGCGTTTAAGAAAGCAGGATACGATGAGAATCTCGGTAAGGTTACGGTATCGAACAGACCTGACCTTTGCGAATATCAGTGTAACGGCGCAATGGCAGGTGCCAAGATCTATAAAAAAGCTCCCATCGCTATTGCAAACGAAGTAGCTGAATTCTTAAAAGAAAGTGATGCTTTTTCATCCGTGGATGTTTGCCCTCCCGGATTTATCAATTTAAATGTAAGCGATAAGTTTCTCTGCGATTTCGTTCTTAAAATGTCAGAGACTGAAAAGTACGGCGTTGAACTTGCTGCCGCAAAGAAGCGTTACATCATCGACTACGGCGGACCGAATGTTGCAAAGCCTCTGCATGTCGGTCATTTAAGAAGTGCCGTTATCGGAGAGAGTATTAAGAGGATCATCCGTTATATGGGACATGAAGCTATCGGCGATATTCATTTGGGAGACTGGGGGCTTCAGATGGGTCTTGTAATTGCGGCTTTTAAAGAAGAGAATCCCGATCTGGTTTATTTTGATGATGCTTTTACGGGAGATTATCCCACAGAGGCTCCTTTTACGGTTTCCGATCTTGAGGAGATCTATCCCAAGGCTTCCGCAAGATCAAAGGAAGATGCAGCGTTTAAAGACGAGGCAATGGCATGCACCAAGAAACTTCAGGACGGTGTGAGAGGATATCGTGCTCTGTGGAAACATATAATCAATGTATCCGTAACAGACCTTAAGAGAAATTACGACAATCTTAATGTTGAATTCGACCTCTGGAAGGGCGAGTCGGATGTTCATGACGTTATTCCCGATATGGTTCAGTACATGAAGGATACGGGACTTGCATATATAAGCGACGGCGCGCTTGTAGTTGATGTTAAGGAAGAGACCGACACGAAGGAGATCCCTCCCTGCATGATCCTTAAATCAGACGGAGCATCTTTATACAATACCACAGACCTCGCAACTATCCGCGAAAGAGTAAGAGAGTACAATCCCGACGGGATCATTTATTTAACAGACAAGCGTCAGGAACTCTATTTTGAGCAGGTATTCAGATGTGCACGAAAGACCGGTCTTATCAAAGATGACGTAAAACTTGTTCACATCGGATTCGGTACCGTTAACGGCAAGGACGGAAAGCCTTTCAAGACAAGAGACGGCGGCGTAATGCGTCTTGAATATCTTATTAAAGACATTAACGACAAGATGTATGAGAAGATCCTTACAGGCCGTGAAATGGATGAAGAAGAGGCCAAGAAGGTTTCCGAGATCGTTGCACTTTCGGCGATCAAATACGGTGATCTTTCAAACCAGGCTTCCAAAGATTATATATTCGATACTGAGAGATTCATGTCATTTGAAGGAGATACTGGCCCTTACCTTCTTTATACGGTTGTTCGTATCAAGTCCATCTTAAAGAAGTATAAGGAAAACGGCGGAAACGTTGATGAATGCTCAATTTCCGAAAGTGTTTCCAATGCATCCCAGAAAAACCTTCTTATGAAGATCTCCGGATACAACGAAATGATGAGAGGCGCATACGAGGATCTTGCTCCTCACAGGATCTGTGCATACCTTTACGATCTGGCAAATGCGTTCAATTCGTTCTATCATGAGACGAAGATATTATCGGAAGAGGATGAGAATCTTAAGAAGAATTACATCGCTATTCTTAAGCTTACTCTCGGCATATGCGAAGACTGCATGGACTGCCTCGGATTCGAAGCTCCCGAACGTATGTAAATAATATTATTTTAAAATAAAATTATTCTTGACAATTGCCTGTCGATTTTGTATATTAAATAGGCAGTTGTTTTGGCGAGATGGCTCAACTGGCTAGAGCATCCGGTTCATACCCGGAAGGTTGAGGGTT
>CACZOG010000085.1 GCA_902782715.1 uncultured Lachnospiraceae bacterium
ACTCTGTATTTCTCGCCTACTTCATAAGCAAGTGATACGAAGTCTACCATTTCCTGAATTGTTGAAGGTGCAAGTACGAAAAGCTGGAAGTCGCCGTGACCCAAAGCTTTTGTAGCCTGCCAGTAGTCTGACTGTGAAGGCTGAATACCGCCGAGTCCGGGGCCGCCTCTTTGTACATTTATAATAAGAGCGGGAAGGTCTGAACCGCCGATGTAGGATACACCTTCCGATTTAAGTGAAATTCCGGGTGAAGATGAAGATGTCATAGCTCTGACACCTGCACTGGTTGCTCCTAATACCATATTGATTGCCGCAATTTCCGATTCAGCCTGAAGGAATGTACCTCCTTCTTTGGGAAGTCTCTTGGACATATATGCAGCTACCTCTGTCTGAGGTGTAATGGGATAACCGAAGTAATGTCTGCAGCCGCACTGGATAGCTGCTTCGGCAAGTGCTTCGTTTCCTTTCATCAAAACTTTCTCTGCCATTTATACATTCCCTCCTATCTTTCTACCGTGATCGCAACATCGGGACACATAATCGCACATGATGCACATCCAACACACTGTGATTCATCAGTCATTGTTGAGGGATGATAACCTTTTGCATTAATATGGTCTGTTGCAAGAACCAATAAATTCTTAGGACAAGCTTCAACACATAGACCGCAACCTTTACATAAGGTTTCGTTAATAGTAACTTTTGCCATAGTATATTCCTCTCTTTCCTATCTTTCCATCAGTCGTATTTATATATAATATGCTTTTATTATCATGATGTAAACAAATTTTATTTAAAGTCACAATAATTTCACTCCCAGGGTGCTTTTACGTATATCTGCACCGGGTAAAATACCTCGTCGGAATCATTGACCGCTTCTTTGACCTTTTCATCTTCAAGAAGGAACGCGGGAATCGTTGTTCCCCTGAAAGGAAGGCCGAGTTCCTTTGCAACCTCTTTTGCAAAAGGAATGGAATCATTAACGATCTCAAAACTGCTTTCTTTCTTAAGGTGTGAGTTGTTTACCACGCATGTAGCCCTGCATCTTGATGCTGCTTCTATTTCTTTTAAGATCTCTACTGCATCTTCGACGGTTGATGTAAGGTTCCTGTATTTATTGACAAGATAAGTCATCTCGTAATCGATCTCATGGAGTCTGCTTGCATATCTTCCGAGAACCACGGCGCCCGCATCGTCTCCGCCCAAGTCCATGACCACGTCTTTATCAGTCTCGAACATAAGATTTAAGTTCGAGGGCAAAGCGGGTGTTTCGACATTGGTATTTGCAAACAGCGGTGCTATAACCTGTATTCCGTTTTCTTCAAGCATATCCTTGTATCCGGATGAAAGAAAATAGGGATTTACAAGGTCGAGATCCACAAGCATTACTTCTCTTTTGAGGCTTGCGATCTCAAGCGCAAGGTTAATCGAATAGTTGCTTTTTCCGCATCCGTAATGACCGCATATGATGTTGAATTTTCTATCGCTCATATGATGTTTCTTCCTATATTTATGCAAATATAAAAATACCGCGTCTATGATAACACAGCGTATTTTATAAATCAAGTAAACTTTTTCAGTGTTTTCTTGCTATTTTTATCTATTTTTGTTAGAATTATAAAGCAATTTTTACAGGAGGTTTTTACAATGCCAAATTTACTCTTGATCAATACATTCTCCATCGTAATGCTTTCGATTACGGGAGTTTTACTTATAGCAGTTATAGTCCTTTTCTTTTTAGGAAAGAAACTTGACAAGAAAAACGCAGAGCAGCAGAAACTCATGGATGAGAACCGCCAGAACGTTTCAATGCTCATCATCGACAAGAAAAAAGTAAGATTCAAAGATGCGGGCTTCCCTCAGGTGGTTGTCGATCAGGCTCCAAAAATGTCGAAGTTCATGAAGGTACCCGTTGTTAAAGCAAAAGTCGGACCTCAGATCTTAACCCTCATCGCCGATGAGAAGATCTTCGATTCGATCCCCGTTAAGAAAGAAGTTAAGGCAGTAGTAAGCGGAATGTACATCGTTTCCGTCAAAGTGGCACACGGAAAGACAGATCCCGTTCCCCAGAAGAAAAAGAGCGCCTTCAAAAAGATGGTCGAAAAAGTCCAGGACAAAGCAGGTGCGAATCCCATTCAGAAGAAATAAAAAATCAAGCCCTTCCGGAAATCCGAAAGGGCTTTTTAAATGTCTTTTGCCGTTCTATAAATTATATTCTATTTCGATCCTCATATTGCAGTGGTTCATCTTATCGTTCCCCTGCATTATATCGTAATCAAGTTCAACGATGATCCTGTCTGCGATCTCATTTAAAACAAACTCATGACAGATGATATCGATGTCAATGTCTCCGAGAGGCGTCTGATATACCTGGCTTGTCGCTTCATCGGGAGTGATCAGCATATTGGTATTGATGGCACCCGACTTTCTGTATGTGAGTCTTCTGTCGCTTATCGTAAGCACATTGATGATATCTGCTTTGGTATCGGCATCTTTCTCGTAATAGGTTACCGAGATCTTTCCTCTGTTTTCTATAGCGACGCAGTCATGGATCTCAGTTTTCTCTTCGTCGTCACCCATTTGGGAAGTGATCCTTATCTGGGCTTTCTTTCTTACTTCATCACTGCTTAAGTCTTCAAAGCATGTAACTACTACATCGCCGACTTCATCGAGATCTCTTAATGCAACCGCTGCCCTTTCGGCATTCGCCTTATTGTCGAAAAGACCGAATACAGTAGGACCGCTTCCGCTCATTAAGGAAGTCATTGCGCCGTAATCTATCATGATGTTCTTTAATGTCTGAACGAAGGGATAAGCTTTGATCGTAACATTCTCAAGAATGTTTTCTATATTAAAAGCTATTCCTCCGAGATCTCTTCTTTTTACGCAGTCGATAACCGTATCCATATCCGGATGTTTCTCGATCTTGTCAACGTGAAGATTGGCATATACATATCCCGTTGAAACACCGAATACAGGTTTTGCGATAAGAACCGTACATGGAGGTACGTCGGGAAGCTTTGTAAGTTTCTCTCCTATGCCTTCGGCAAGATATGTTCCCCCACATATACAGAAAGGAACGTCGGCTCCGATCTTAACACCCATCTTGCAGAGTTCATCCTCGGTAAGACCGAGTCCGAAAAGTCTGTTAAGGCCTCTTAGAGTTGCAGCCGCATCAGAACTGCCGCCTGCCATTCCCGAAGCCATCGGAATATTCTTGATAAGCTTAATATCAACGCCCTGTTTGACATTGTATTTACTCATTATCATATCTGCGGCTTTAATTATAAGATTGCTTCCGTCCAAAGGAATGTTATCGACATCCGCAATAAGCTTAACGCCTTCGATGCTCTCATCAGTCGTAAAAATGAGTTCGTCGCAGATCCCTATGGTCTGCATTATCATTTTTACTTCATGATAACCGTCTTCTCTTTTCCTTAAAACATCAAGCCCCAGATTTACTTTGGCATATGCCTTTTCGGTAATGCTTTTGTTAATTGCCATGCTTTTTCCCCAATTACTTTCGGTTCTGTTGTTTATGTATCTTTTAATACTTTCGATGTATTATTTCACACATCCTATGATCTCGTTTATGTCTTCAACCTTATGAGAGATCATATATCTCTCGATTCCGTTTACAACATCTTCAGTTGCTTTCGGATTGATAAAGTTCGCCGCACCTACGGCCACTGCGGTCGCACCTGCCATAAGGAATTCTATCGCATCCTCGCCTGTCATTATCCCGCCCATTCCGATAATGGGGATCTTAACCGCATTGGCGCACTGATATACCATTCTTACGGCTACGGGTTTAACTGCGGGACCTGACATTCCGCCGGTCTTGTTTGCGATAACAAATTTCTTTCTTTCGATATCTATTTTCATTCCCGTGATCGTATTGATCAGTGAAATGGCATCCGAACCTGCCGATTCTGCTGCCCTTGCCATTTCCGTAATGTCCGTTACGTTCGGGCTTAACTTCATGATTATGGGTTTCTTGGAAACTCTTTTGATCTTATCTGTAATGTTGTAAAGCGCATCGGCTTTCTGCCCGAAGGCGATCGCACCTTCTTTTACATTGGGGCAGGATACGTTGATCTCGAACATGTCGGCCGTTGAATCATTTAACTTTTCTACAGCCTCTATATAATCATCGACACTTTTGCCGCAAACATTAACTATTACCTTTGTATCATATTTTGTAAGAAAGGGTAAGTCCCTTTCCATCATAACGTCCACGCCGGGATTCTGAAGACCGATCGCGTTAAGCATTCCTCCGTATACTTCTGCAACTCTGGGTGTGGGATTTCCTTCCCAGGGAACATTGCTAACACCCTTGGTAACTACCGCACCGAGCTTGTTAAGATCCACAAACTGCGAGTACTCCATACCCGAACCGAATGTTCCGGACGCCGTCATTACCGGATTCTTAAATTCAACGCCTGCTATGGTAACTTTTGTATTCATTAAATGTCCACCTCCTCGGCATCGAATACCGGACCTTCCGTACATATTCTCGTATTGTTAACATGCGAATGCTCATCTTTTTTAACGGTCCTGCATACACAACCTAGACACGCTCCTATGCCGCATGCCATTCTCTCTTCCAGAGAGATATATGCTTTTATGCCATTCTCTGCGGCATACTGTTTGATCGCTCTTAACATCGGCATGGGGCCGCATGCCATGATAACATCCGGCTTAAGTCCCGTGCTCGCTTTAAGTGCATCGATAACATTGCCTTTAACTCCGACGCTTCCGTCTTCCGTTGCGATATATACTTTGCAGTTTGGAAGAAAATCATCGGAAAGGAATAAGTCTTTGTTTCTGTATCCGATAAATGCATGCACGTCTTCGCCCTTAAGAGCTTTGGCTACGCCGAGCATCGGAGGGATTCCGATTCCTCCGCCCATAAGCACAATGCATTTTCCTTTAACTTCATCAACGGGAAATCCGTTTCCTAAATTGGCAAGAAGCTTTACGCTGTCGTTTTCCTTAAGTCCCGAGAACTCTTTGGTGCCTTTTCCCGCAACTCTGTATACGAGTCTCATTTTCCCTTCGGAAGCATCAGTCTCGCAGATACTTATCGGACGCATCAAAAGCGTGTCCTTTGAATTAGGATACACACCTACAAACTGGCCGGCATTTGCATGCTTTGCACCCTCGTTTTTGATCCACAGGCTGAATATTCCGCTTGAGATCTCTTCCTGAGATATTACTTTTCCTTCATCAATATTTCTGTAAAACATTATTCCTCCAGACGATCTTTCCGTCACAGACCGTGTATTTTATTCTTCCTGTAAGTTCTTCGCCTATAAAAGGTGAATTATGGGATTTGGATCTTATATCATTCTCACTTACGATCCATTTCTCGTTAACATCGGCAATCGCGATGTCTGCCTTCTTTCCGACTCCGAGCGTTCCGCTTTCGAAACCGTACAACTTTGCGGGGTTTATCGTAAGTTTGGCAACAACATCCGAAAGGTTCATTCCCGCTTCATTGACCAGATGCGTAACGGCAAGTGCAAATGCCGTCTCCAGTCCGATCATTCCGCTCGGCGCCTCTGTGATGCTTTTATTCTTTTCCTCTGCAGCATGAGGCGCATGGTCTGTTGCGATGATATCGATCGTGTTATCTTTTAAGCCCGCAATTATCGCCTGTCTGTCGCTCTCCGTTCTGAAAGGCGGATTAAGCTTTGCAAGCGTGCCTTTTTCAATCAATGCATCCTCAGTAAGAGAGAAATGCTGCGGCGTTGCTTCTGCGTGTATATGGCGCATAAACGCCGAGTTCAAAGAAGCCTGCATAAAAGATACATCATCAAAGCCCTGCTTTTTTAAATCTTCCTTAAGCGCTTCTTTTACAAGTTCTACGCCCTCTTTGGTTGAGATGTGCTGAACATCTATCATTCCGCCTTCTTCAAGCGCGATCTTTAAATCTCTTTTTATAAGATTCTCTTCTGCTTCACGGGGCGATCCGTATACACCGTAAAACTCGCTTGCTTTGCCGTGATTTATTCCGTTGTTCTTTATTAATGTTTTATCTTCTTCATGAAGACTGACAGGCTTATCTTTTGCTCTTCTGAACGCTTCCCTTAAGATTGCTTCATCCATTAAGGGAATCCCGTCATCTGTAAAACCGACTGCGCCGTGTGCAAGCATCTCTTCGAAATCGGTAAGTTTCTCTCCCTTAAGTCCGAAAGTCACGCTTGAGCAGGATTTAACTTTTATCGGTGTTGTTTTGCCCTTATTGATAACATATTCGAGTGTCTCGACATTATCGACAACAGGCTTGGTATTGCACATGAGAACTACCGTTGTATAACCGCCTGCTGCCGCTGCAGCTGCTCCTGTAATGATATCTTCTTTGTACTCGAATCCCGGATCCCTGAAATGCGAATGAACGTCAATGAGTCCCGGCATTACGATCATGCCCGAGGCATCTATGGTCTCTGCATCTTTATACTTATCCGATAATTCTTCTGATACCGCATCTTCTTTTTTTATAACCGCTTCGATCGTATCTTCTTTAATAAAAATATCGCCGATACAGTCCACGGCATTTGCGGGATCTATGATATGCCCGTTTAAAATCTTAAGCACGTTTTCCTCCGTAATCAGTATGTCAGATAATAATAGGTGGTGATGTTTTCCTTGTAAGTCTTCGACTTTCTGCCGTTATACATCTTTATATCAAACATGTTGCTCTTGCCTTTGGTTCTGTAGAAGACCTTTTTGCGGCTTAAAACATCGTAATTAAGATCTATGGTGCTTCCAATCTCTTTTAGATTCTTTCCGTCGTAAAGAACCATTTTATAGAATCCGTCGGCATCGGATACCTGATATGTGAATACGAAATCATCGCCGTATTCAGTCTTCTTAAGGCTTCCTCTTTCAACGTTTCTCGCAATGAGATTTTCGTTCTGATAAAGGTCTAAGTTACCCGCTCCGTCTCCTTTTACGGTAAAGACATATCCGTCCTCAACATACTCGGCACCTGCAACATTGCTGCTTTCCACAAAGACTTTTCCTTTTTTGCCGAGTGTATCGAACATAACCGAGCAGAGATTTGTATTTCCGTTTGTGTCGTCGCATAAGAAATACAGTTTGTTGTCTTTTAAGCTTGCTCCTGCCGCACGAAGGTTTTTGTTCGTCTGATCGAAGTCTTTTAATTCATATATTGTCTTGTCTCTTAAAAGTGATTTGGTCTGGTCTCTGGATGTGATGATAAAAGCTGCAAGTTCGTATTCATAGCCTAAAAGAGATACGCAGTCATCTGTGACCATCGTAGGATTTTTGTCGCCTTCCTCGTAGTACCAGACAGCGTCATCCCTGTCTCTGAAATAGAGTTTGGTTTTGTTTTCTTTCTTGGCTACATAAGCTTCAACGAATTCCGATGTGACGAGTTTGCTCTCCTTGTTAAGCTTTCCGTAATAGAGACCGTCGGTCTTAACATAAACGTAATCCGAAAGATCTTCTCTTACAAATTCAATTCTGTTGACATCTTCGTCTATCGTTACAAGCGATTCCGCTTTATTCAACTTCATATAACAGAGTTTGCCCGTATATGTACGGTAAACGAGCGCATTTTTCTTCTTGTTTAAATGATACTCGAAGACATCCTCCGCAACCATCTGAATCTCATCTTTCTTGGCTGCAGCGGTATAAAGATTATTGTTCGAAATGAAAATGATCTTTCCTTTGGATAAAACTTCGTATTTTATTACGCCGTCTGCGATCTTTGTTGCTTTGTTTCCGCTTTTATTGCATCTTTTAAGTTCATATCCGTTTCCTGCGGGAACTGCATAATAGAGATACTTTCCGTCGTATCTGATGCCGAGTTCGGAATCCTTTCTGTCATCGATCACGGGTGAATCCTTTGTGGCAACGATCACGCCGTCTTCAAGAAAACCTTTGGTACAGTAATTTGCATTTGTTAAGAAAACGATCTGTCCGTCGGTAGCATCTTTATATTTGTTGTGTCTGATTATTCCAAATGCGGCAAGTCCCGCGATAACGACAACGAGTACGGCCGCAATGATCAGCATGAGCTGTTTCTTTGCGCCTGCCTTCTCTTTTTCGTCAGCGGTCTTTTCTTTCTTAGCCTTTACCGGCTTTTCTTCCTTGGGGGCCGTTTCGCTTACGGGTGTTTCCGCAGTTTCGGTCTTTGTTTCCTTGATCGAACCGATGAGAGTATCCTCTGTGGGGATATTGTCTTTCTTAAAAAGTTTCTCATCCCTGCTTACAAACGCGTCTTTATTGTCATCGCTTACAAGTGCTTCGAGGATACGGTCGAATTTCATTCCGTTGGAAGCTTTAAGCAAAACGGTATCGTCCTTTTTGATAAAAGAAGAAAGATTGTCGATCGTTTCA
>CACZOG010000086.1 GCA_902782715.1 uncultured Lachnospiraceae bacterium
ATTTACAGCAGTACCCCATGAATAAGGGATATCGTTGTCACGTCTGTAGACATTTGCTCTGGGGTTATCCCATGAACGGAATACGGCTTTGATTGCTCCGTATAACTGCTCTTTGGGATCTGTCGGAAAATCTGTTCCGATTTTTGATTTATATTCTGCTTTAAACTGATTTGCAAGTTCCTTAAGGTCATCTGCAGTAAGTTCTACGTCCTGCTTAACACCTTTCTTTTCTTTCATCTGGTCGATGAGTTCTTCGAAGTATTTCTTACCTACTTCCATAACTACATCCGAATACATCTGGATAAATCTTCTGTAGCAGTCCCATGCCCAGCGAGGGTTGTTTGACTTCTCTGCGATAACAGCAACAACGTCTTCGTTAAGACCGAGGTTAAGGATCGTATCCATCATACCGGGCATTGATGCTCTTGCACCCGAACGAACGGAAACAAGTAAAGGATTTTCCTTGTCGCCGAACTTCTTGCCGGTAATTTCTTCCATTTTCAAAATATACTCATCAATCTGAGCTTTGATCTCAGAATTAATCTCTCTTCCATCCTCATAATACTGAGTGCATGCCTCTGTTGTGATGGTAAATCCCTGAGGCACAGGCAATCCGATATTTGTCATCTCGGCAAGGTGAGCACCTTTACCACCGAGAAGATTACGCATATCTGCGCTGCCTTCTTTGAATAAATAGACCCATTTTTTTGCCATACCGATTTGTTCCTCCTTTGAAACATATTTTTACTTTCAAACGGCAAACAATAACCAAGAACGTTTTTTCACGTCCTTCGTTATCTACTATTCAGAAATATCATTTCTCTGAAAAATCATAAACAAAAAAATATATTTCCTTCAATATAAATTTAACGCTTTAATATTATAACACAAGAAACCTCAATGTGCCATAAAAAAATTAACCTTCGAATTCAATTCCGCCTGCCACGGATCCGTCGGGATTGTAATAGTAATATCCTACTGTTATATTATCCTGAATTCCGGTCGGATTCTTTATTCCGTCAATGATGATCTTCTGTTCTTCATCATTCAGATTCTCTTCGACATTTGCCTGAACATCGCCCATATCTTCGGCAAATTGGAATGAAAACGATACATAATTTTCCATGCATTTGATCTTGCAGTCCGTAAACACGCCGTCACTGCTGTCTACTATCATCTGAGCCTGTTCTTCCCAGTAACCGGTACCGTAATTATCCTCGTAGTATTCTTCTATTGTCGTAAAATGCTTTTCAACTTCTACGGAATCGGAAGTAGCCTGATACTGTGCAAGGATCTCATCCTCATCAGGAGGAGTTTCGTATCCTTCCCTGTCTTCATATAAAACGATGTCTGGACCTTTGGAATAATCACTGTTATAGAAAATATACTCTACTTCATATCTTGCATCCAGATCGACACTCTGACGTATGCCTTCGAAATACTCGTCTTTTGTTTTGTTAAGTTCTCTTTTAAGATACGATTCCATACCCGATGCATCGCTTTTCAAATACATCTTTACGATGATACGGTTACCCTCAACAGTCATTTCAACATTATTAAGTTCATCGCCATACTGCGTTTTGCTGGCTTCTACCATCTGGTCAAAAATGAACTTGTTTAAAGGCTGATTAAAGAATTCTTCAAGAGTTTCACTCGAATTGAGCTTCGTTTCGAGATATTCTTCAAGTTTACTGGTACCCGATTCGTTCTGCTGGCATGCGCATAGACAGACCGAAGCAAAAAGCAGTGATAAAAGAACCGATAATTTTCTTAATCTCATGAATAATCCTTTCTTTAAAATAACCTAAGCCAAACAATGTAGTTAATAACAATTAAATCTGTACAGATTCATTAAAATGAGAATTTATCCGAGAACCATCTGTCAAGATCTGCGATGGCAACTCTTTCCTGTTCCATGGAATCTCTGAATCTTATGGTTACGCAGTTATCTGTCTCGGAATCAAAATCGTAAGTAATGCAGAAAGGAGTACCGATCTCATCCTGTCTTCTGTATCTCTTACCGATGTTTCCTCTGTCATCAAATTCACAGTTGTATTTCTTGGAAAGCTCAGCATAGATCTTTTCTGCGCCTTCGTTTAATTTCTTTGATAAAGGAAGAATACCGATCTTAACGGGAGCAAGCGCGGGATGGAATCTCATGACCGTTCTCATATCGGGCTTATCCTCCGTTCCGAGGTTTTCTTCATCATAAGCGGCACAAAGGAATGCAAGTACAACTCTGTCGCAGCCGAGTGAAGGCTCAACAACATACGGAATATACTTTTCGTTTGTTTCATCATCAAAGTAAGACATATCCTGCTTTGATACATCCTGATGCTGAGTAAGGTCGTAATCGGTTCTGTCTGCGATACCCCAGAGTTCGCCCCATCCGAAGGGGAATAAGAATTCGATATCAGTGGTACCCTTTGAATAGAAGCAGAGTTCTTCGGGATCATGATCACGAAGTCTCATTTCATCTTCTTTGATACCGAGACTTAATAACCAGTCACGGCAGAAACCTCTCCAGTACTGGAACCAGTCAAGGTCTGTA
>CACZOG010000087.1 GCA_902782715.1 uncultured Lachnospiraceae bacterium
GGAATATCGGGATTGAAAAGATAATAGTAGCAGTTCTTGTCATTGTGCTCGAAAATACCTTTTGTAGCACATTCGATACCGTCTGCTTCGGCATACTGATTACCCTTTTTCTCGTAAACATTCTTAAAAGAAAGGAATCTGTCGGCTTTGTCTCCGAAGATCTCTCTTGCTTTCTTCTCGAATTCTTCATCGTTTTCAGCCATGATGAAACTCTTGAATTCATCGTTTGTATTACCGGCCATCATGGGCACATGCGCATGTTTTCCTTCAAGGAAGAGTTTGCTCTGGGTATCCGTTAAGAATTTGCCGTCGATCGAAGGACAGAAGAAGAAATTGTTCTTGTTTCTGAATTCGGAAGCTTTGTCACGTACAAATGCCGCATCAAGCTTTCTTGCTTCTTCGATCGTATTAACGCCCAGGGATTTGATGAATCTGTCACCGCTTTCCTTAACCTCATCGAATGATCTGGGGATGATGATAAAGTCGTTAAAATAAGGGAATCCGATGATACCGCTCATGATAACGGCTTTCTGGAAAAGTCCCTGTGAAGAACCGGTCAAGTGTGAAAATACAGATCCGCCGCCTGCAGACTGACCCATGATCGTGATATTGTCGGGGTCGCCGCCGAATGCGGCAATGTTTCTTTTAACCCATTTGATACCTGCCTGCTGATCGAGAAGACCGAAGTTGGTGGGAGCGTCGGGAGATTCTTTGCAGAGCTCGTCGTGAGCAAGGAATCCGAATGCACCGAGACGGTAATTTACGGATACTACGATAACGCCTCTTTTGGCGATGTTCTCGCCGTTAAATTCCATTTCGGGCGGATATCCCCACTGGAAACCGCCGCCAAAGAACCATATAAGAACGGGAAGTTTTTCATCCGCGCTCTTGGAATTGGTCCAGACGTTAAGATAAAGACAGTCTTCGTCCATATCGATCTCGGGATCCACGTGCCAGTCGCGAACATATATGTCATCCGAAAGTCCGGGAACATCCTGCATTGAGATGGGTCCGAATTTGTAAGCTTCAAGTACTCCTTCCCAGTTTTTTGCAGGCTGAGGAGCCTTCCATCTTAATTCTCCCACGGGCGGTGCTGCAAAGGGAATTCCCTTAAACACCGTGATCCTTGTGTTGTTTCCCGCCAAACCGCGAACTTCGCCGTTTTCGGTCATGACCTGTCGTAACATAACAAAACCTCCGTATATACATTTTAAAGAGTTTTCTTTTGTTTTTCCTAACCATAAAAACTCATTCTAAATTATACTTCAGGTAAGGGTTTAATCTTAATAGACAAAGTTAAGTAAAAAGGGGCACAAAATTAAGAAGAAAAAAAGAGATATCATCATAAAAAGATTTCTTTTAACAGATATAAAGAAAGTGATATAATGTGATAAGACATCGTGTAAAAGACATTTAATTGTAAGAGGGGTTAGGGATACATGCGTAAAAGAATCGGAGTCATAATGGCTCAGCCGGAAGAAACTACGCAAAATCTGATTATAAAAGCATTTATGGAAGAAGCATATGCTCATGATTATGACATATGCATTTTCAGCATGTATCAGAAATACCAGGAAACCCGATTGAGAAACATCGGAGATTCCAATATTTTCTCACTTATTCAGTTTGACCGGTTCTCGGGCTTCGCCGTTCTTGCGGACACACTTCAGATAGACGGTCTCGAGCAGAAGATCATTAATAAATTAAAAGAAAAATTCGACGGTCCCGTTATTGTTGTCGATAAAGAGAATATATTCTATGACTATATTCTTATGGATCACTATACGCCGATGTTCGGTATCGTTAATCATCTTATAGATGTTCACGGGTACAAAGATATCGCATTCTTAGGCGGTAAAGAAGGCCATCCCCATTCGGTGCAGCGTTTCAATGCATTCAGGGACGCTATGAACAACCATGGTCTCCCTATTAAAGAAAACCGTGTTTATCACGGCAATTACTGGTATAACAGCGGCCGCGAATTCGCCGAAAAGTTACTGGAAGATAAAGATGATCTTCCAGAGGCGGTGGCATGCGGCAACGATTATATGGCTATCGGTCTGGCTGCAAGATTATCCGAAGAAGGCCTAAGGATTCCCGAAGATATAGCCGTAACGGGTTATGATGCGTCCGATGAAGGAAGGACTTCACCCGTTGCATTAACATCGGCAAAGATCCCGGCTGCGGACTGCGGAAAGAAATGTTTTTACAGGCTCCACTCTGCGATAACCAAAGAAAAAATCACCGAAACGCCGCTTAGATCCGAGATTATTTTAGGAGGCAGCTGCGGATGTGAAAATTCTGAACCTATCTATCAGAAAGTAAATCGTGACGAATGGAAGACTGACCATTCCACGGTAAGTTATAATTCGGATTTTAACCATCTTACCGAGGATATGCTCTGCCAGACTGACTATTCAAAGTTCTTTGACGTACTGGCACGTTACTCCTATCAGGTAAGACCTTTCCGACATTTAAGGATATGTCTTAATGAAGACTTTCTGGATCCCGTTTCTTTTATCGGTGAAAATGCCAGAAGAAAGGGCTACAGCGACAGAATGAATCTCGTCGTATCAAGTGATGTTTCAGATGACGGAAATCAGAGAAACGCAGTGGATCTGAACCGTTCCTTTGAAACAAAGTTAATGATACCCGATCTGGACGAATCAAGGGATTATCCGACGACTTTTATTTTTACGCCTCTGTTTTTCGAAGATATCTGCTTTGGTTACGTGGTTCTTAATCAGGAAAAAGACATTTACATTTATAACGAAACATACCGTGTCTGGATGAGGAACATAAACCTGGGGATCGAGGCATTTTACCGTCAGAAGGCATTGTTCGGTCTGATCAATCAGATCCAGGCGAATCAGATTCGAGACAGTCAGACGGGTCTTTACAATTACCAGGGATTTTATGAGATCCTTAAGACGCTTGTTTACGAAAATATCGGCTCCGGCAAATCGCTGGCCATCATTTCGTATGATATAGACGATCTAAAAGGAATAAACGAGGAATTCGGAAGAGCGGGCGGAGATTCGGCGATCGTCGCTCTTGCGGATCTTGTGGAGGCTTCCTTAAACGATACCGATGAAGTATGCTGCCGTTTAAGCAATGACGAATTCCTTATCGGGATCATCAGTGAAGACTGTGAAACAAGATACGCAGAGATCGAGTCACGTATCCCGAGTGACGGATTCTTCTTCAGAGACAGCGAACGAAATCTTCAGAAAACATGCATCCATCACGACATGGTCATGGCGGGCCTTGACGAGCAGCCCGATGTGGACTTCCTTATAAACCGTGCGGTAAATGCCAAGAATCATAAAAAGAACATTTTAAAACAGAGCGTTATCACGGAGATCTCGGAAGAGATGCTGCAGAAATGCACGGCTGTCGGAGATATCCTCGACAAAGGAATGTTAAAATATGCATTCCAGCCCATCGTTCGGGCAACCGACGGTGAGATCTACGGCTATGAAGCATTGATGAGATGCAGGGGAGAAGCAAAATATACTCCTCTGGAAATACTTAAATGCGCAGAGAACATCAACCGTCTTTACGATGTTGAAAAACTGACGTTCAGCCATGTTCTGGATGATGTCGAAGCCAAAGAAGATCTGTTTAAGGGAAAGAAGATCTTCATAAACAGTCTGCCCGCCCATCAGCTTAAAGACAGTGATGAGGAGGAAATGTTCAAACGTTTCGAGAAACACCGCGGAAATCTTGTAGTGGAATACACCGAAGGCTCGGAATTCAGCGATTCCATACTGGTTAAGAAACGTGAGGATTATTCGGTTCTTAATATCGAAATAGCACTGGATGATTACGGAAGCGGATATTCAAATGTAAATAACCTTATAAGATATACGCCTAAATATGTGAAGATCGACCATATGCTGATAAGCGGGATCAATTCAAACGAGCAGAAACGTCACTTCGTAAAGAGCATTATCGGATATGCTCAGAAATACGATATCCTCGTACTCGCAGAGGGTGTTGAGACCAAAGAGGAACTGCAGACGGTGGTTTCGATAGGAGTTGACCTGATCCAGGGCTTTTATACCGCAAGACCAGCGGAAAATCCCATTGCTTCGATAGATGAAGAGATAAAAGATCAGATAAAAAGATCGAATCTAAGAAAAAACAATTCGGGACTTTTGAATTAAAAAAACGGGGAGTTGCCTTTCAGCAATTCCCCGTAAAAACATATTTTAAATATTCATCCGCAACATTTTTTAAATGATATATCAAAGAAACATCGGTAGCGTTCTTATCCTGCATATGAAAACGCGGGAAGAAACGTGAGATGTGAAGGGGAATGTCTTCCCCGATCGTTTTGCCCGAAGAATCCTTAAGGGCAGCTATCCATTTGCACATATTTATAATTTCCTCGGCGGAGTCGTTTTCACCCGGCACTATCAGCGTGGTCAGTTCGACGTGGCAGTCTTTTACGGCACGCTCTATGAACGAGAGTGTCATATCAAAGTTTCCGCCGAGAGTCTTATTGTAATAATCTTCGGTAAAGCCTTTCAGATCGATGTTCATCGCATCGATGAAGGGAAGAAGCTCTTCCAGAACGGGTATCGCTGCAGTACCGTTTGTAACGAGCACATTTACGAGACCGGCTTCTTTTGCGAGTTTTGCGCAGTCCCTTACATATTCGTAACCGATAAGAGGTTCGTTATATGTGTATGCGATCCCGCAGTTCAAACCTTTGTCATAATATCGGAGTGCGATATTTACGAGTTCTTCGGGAGAGATATATTCGGACATTTCCGCATTCTTTAAAACATCGTCGGACCATGAGATCGAATCGTTCTGGCAGAAAGGACAGCGAAGATTACAGCCGTAA
>CACZOG010000088.1 GCA_902782715.1 uncultured Lachnospiraceae bacterium
AGCTACAGAAGCTGTTGCAGCACCTTCCTTAACGCAGATCTCTGCGATACCGTTTCTGAGCATTCCCGGAAGTTTGGGTGAATACTCGTATCTTGCTTTTTGAAGTGGTGAAAGATTCATTATACGCCTCCTACAATATATAATCTTTATTCTTTAAATTACTTTTTTAATATAAGGGATAAAACAGCAACAAGAATTCCTGCCAAAAACGCTATAATACCGCCTCCAAACATGGCAATATTTGCTATGGGTGTCTGATTCTTCATCAAAACATAAGGAACGACAGCCTCTTCGATCTCGCTGTCACTGTAATTCCAGTCTTTAAGATAATCTCTCAGGAAACCTTCTTCCTTTGAAGACATTTTTCTTAAATATCCGTCAACTTCGATATATCCTCTTTCTCCGAGCTGATCGTATTCGCCGTTCCACCAGTCCCATGAATCATCAACCAGCTTATCATAAGCTGCGTAATCCTTGGGATTAACAACAATACCCATGTAATGAACCATATTGACGTATCCGTCTTCATCAGATTTTAAATCCGGAATTGTATAAATCTGACTTACGGATCTGTTGTCTTCATCCGTGGTCTCCTCGAACGGTTCAATCACAAAATCAAGTTTTACATGAACTCTCTGATTTTTATGAAGCTTTGTCCAGTCGCATTCTTGATCATAAATGTCGGTTGCGGGGAGTATATTTACAAGAAGTCCCCTGCCGCCCAGAAAAGTAAAAACAGCACCTGCAACTATTAAAACAACTACCAGTCTTAATTTCATATAATAATCCCTTTCCTATAAAATAAGAAAAAACAGACTGCGGATAACAGGACTTGAACCTGCACGGTCTCCCACCAGAACCTAAATCTGGCGCGTCTGCCAATTCCGCCATATCCGCGTTTTCCGTTTTGAACGGATGGTTTCACAATAATGAATTATATTAAACCGCGTGGATTAAGTCAATCATTATCGGGTATGTTTAAAATAGTCTTCTTATAAACTTTCATATAGAAAATCGTGGTCATAAGAAGCGAAAACAGCTCTGCGATGGGGAATGCAAACCATACCATATCCACATTGCCTGTTAATGATAAAAGGAATGCTGCGGGAAGCAGTGCAACCAGCTGTCTTATGATAGAAACCCACATGGAATACATTCCGTGGTTCAAAGCCTGGAATACGGTACCCAAAACAATGCAGACCGCCGCAATAGGGAAATGGATCCCGATGATCCTTAAAGCCACCGAGCCCATTGCAAGCATTTCCGCGGAAGGATCGAAGATAAGCAAAAGCTTATCGGGAATGATCACGAAAACAAGGAGTCCGGCAACCATGAGCACTTCCGAATAAAGGATTCCGAGTTTTACTGCGCTTATTAGTCTCTTTCTCTTTCCGGCACCGAAATTGTATCCGATGATCGGAACTATGCTTCCGTTAAGTCCGAACACGGGCATGAAGAAAAAGCTCTGAAGCTTGTAATATGCTCCGAATACGGCATCTGCGGTATCCGAGAATCCCAAAAGGATCTGATTCATTCCGGTATTCATTATCGAACCGATAGCCATCATTATTATAGAGGGAAAACCTATGGAATAAATGTTTCCTATCAACTTAAAGTCAGGCTTCAGATTCTTTAGTTTCAGAGTTATTTCTTTATTAACCGCAATATTGAAGATAAGGCCGAGCGTGGCTGCAAGAAGCTGTCCGAAAACAGTTGCTATGGCAGCACCTCTTACCCCGAGTTTTGGAGCACCGAGTAGTCCGAAGATAAGGATCGGATCGAGAATGATATTGGTGATCGCGCCGATGCCCTGAGTGATCATCGAAAAGAATGTTTTTCCGGTCGACTGAAGAAGTCTTTCGAAAATGATCTGCATGTAAAGCGCTATGGATAAACAGCAGTTTATGGAAAGATACTGCATTCCGAAATCTTTGATCTGCTGTGTATTTGTATTCTGCATCGCAAAATAAGGTTTTACAAGGAAAATGCCGAAAAGAAGGAAAAGAGCCGCACTTGCCAGAGAAAGGAATACGCCGTTCATGGCAATTCTGTCAGCCTTGTCTTTCTGCTTCTCACCGAGTGCTCTTGAAACCAAGGCATTAACACCGGTCGCCATACCGTTTCCGAATGCCATTACAAGCATCTGAATGGGAAAACAGAGATTAAGAGCCGTAAGCGCATCCTCATGAATTCTGGATACGTAAATGGAATCCACGATATTGTACATAGCCTGAACGATCATGGACGCCATCATCGGGATCGACATATTAAGAAGAAGTTTGTTCATGGGCATAACGCCCATCTTGTTTTCCTTTTTTATATCCATCTTTTCCTCTTTCAAAGTAAAAAGTGCACCGTTGTCTTAATAAAAAATCGGATTCGTACCTGTATCACAGATGCGAATCCCTTCAGTGAGCCATCGGGGACTCGAACCCCGGACAACTTGATTAAAAGTCAAGTGCTCTACCACCTGAGCTAATGGCCCGTATTATATATGAAATAATTCGTAAAAGCTGGACTAGCTGGATTCGAACCAGCGAATGCAGGAGTCAAAGTCCTGTGCCTTACCGCTTGGCGATAGCCCAGTATAAGG
>CACZOG010000089.1 GCA_902782715.1 uncultured Lachnospiraceae bacterium
AAAGCAGATGTTGATACGGGTATGTATTTCAAACTTGATAAACTTTCAAGATCCGATAACGAGACCAAAGCACTCATCAAAGACTGCTTCGACGAGTTAAAGAAATGTAACAATCCCGAAGACTCATCACTTTACCCGATCCTTCAGAGAATCTACGTTAACTCCGGTATGTATGCGATCGAGAAAGAGATCATCCAGTACGGCAGAAAGTACGCTTTGGCTGTTAAGGCAAAAGGTCTTTACGACGGAATCAAGAGCGTCGTAGATTTCATCAGAGAAGACTACGAAGTTATTGAGAACCAGGCAAGACTTTCCAAGGAAGAGATCGAAAAGAACATCAATATCATGAAGACCAGCATGGTTAAGGATATCGATGATGCATATGCTGATTATCTCCAGAATATGACGACCGAGAACATGGTATTCCAGATCGATGATATCAACCAGTTATACACTGTAATGGGTAACCGTCAGATTCAGGCAGGCAAGATCGCAGACAAGATGAAATGGATCGCTCTTCGTCCCGAAGTATTCGAGGAGAAGAACAACATCATCAGAAACGAGCTTAACAGATACCTTCAGGAGATCGATGATAACTACAAGAACAATCGTGGCAGAATCTTAATTCAGCAGATCGATGAACTTAAAGGAATCATCATCAAGAAGATTTCCGGATACAAGGGAATCGATGAAGAGATCATCAAGAGAATCACGAACGTTGCCGATACTCAGGTTCCTCCTTCATCACTTAAAGCTCTTAAGATGGATGAATACATCAACAAGCAGAAAGCAATCTTCATTTTCTCTACAAACGACAAGAAGTCATACAAGAACGACGTAGAGACAATGTTCGCAAATACAACCAAGGTTCAGTTCGATTCATATATCGAAGAGATCACCAAGGTTGCGATTGACAAGACTGCAGAACTTGTTCAGGAATTCAAGAACAATATCGACATCATTTCCGCAAACCTCGAACTTCTCATAAAGGATGAAGAGAAGGCAAGCGCAGAGCAGGCTAAGGCTAAGGCGGTGCTTGATCTCGTTGAGAAGAAAGACAAAGAACTCAACATGAAGATCTGGGGCGAGGATAAGGAAGACAAGCCGGTTGATGTAAATGATACAGACATAACCGACGAAGATGAAGAATAAAAAGAAAATACGGATGGGGGGCATTGATACAATGCCCCTCTTTTTATTTGCAATCGGGTTAAAAGGCATTTTTGCCTGTGTGTGATTGCATGGAAAGAGGAAACATTATGTGGATTTGGCTGGTGCTTCTTTACGGCCTTTTAAAAGGCGGAAGAGAAATTGTAAAGAAGAAATCGCTTGAAAAGAACAGTGTGCTTGAAGTACTGATAGTATACACTTTACTGTCGTTTATTTTTGTGCTTCCCGGAATAAAGGATGCCATGCGTGTGGACTGGATATATCTGATTCCGATAGCTTTTAAATCGCTTATTATTTTTATTGCATGGATTTTATCTTTTAAAGCCATTAAACAGATGCCGGTAAGTCTTTACGGCGTTATAGATTTATCGCGTGTTGTTTTCGCTTCGGCTCTCGGAATTATCCTTCTTCACGAGGAGATGACTTTGACTACGATAATAGGTTCCGTACTTGTATGTGTCGGCGTTCTTTTGTGCGAGAGAAAGAAGAATTTAAAAGATGAGAAAGTAAGTTTCAAGATAGTCTGTTTTACCATGATTTCCTGCCTCTTTAACGCGATATCGGGAGTTATGGATAAAATACTTACAAAGCATGTAACAAGCAACCAGCTGCAGTTCTGGTATATGCTTTTCATGGTGCTTTATTATATAATATTTATCATTGTTACAAGAGAAAAAATCAAGCTTAAGAGTGCTGTGAAGAATTACTGGATATGGATTCTTGCGATAATGTTTGTAATCGGCGACAGAGCGTTGTTTATCGCCAACAGCATGCCCGAGTCGAGAGTTACGGTCATGACGCTTATAAAGCAAAGCTGCTGTCTTGTGACAATACTTGCGGGCAAGTTTGTCTTTAAAGAGAAAAACATCACATACAAGCTTATCTGCGCTCTGATTATTATCACAGGAATATTTATTGCGGTATTGTAGAATTTACCCATTTAGGGTTTTTCAGCGAAGCTGACTGATGAGGTGTTATAACTCTTGACTTAACGATACCGCAAAAATAGAATTAAATCAGTAATTCATTAAAAGAGGCGAAAAATGAAATTTGTAATTCAAAGAGTAACGCACGCAAGCGTAACGGTAGATTCAAAAACAGTCGGTAAAATAGAAAAAGGTTTCATGGTCTTAATCGGAGTATCGAGTGAAGACACCAAAGAGACTGCAGATAAAATGATTAAAAAGATGCTAGGACTTCGTATCTTTGAAGACGAGAACGGAAAGACAAATCTTTCTCTCGACGATGTTAACGGAGAACTTCTTTTGATCTCCCAGTTCACGCTTTATGCGGACTGCAAAAAGGGCAACAGACCTTCATTTACCAATGCAGGTGCGCCCGACATGGCCAATGAAATGTATGAATACATTATTTCGGAATGTGAGAAATCGGGCAAAAAGGTTGAAAAGGGTATTTTTGGCGCCGACATGAAAGTAGAACTTTTAAACGACGGACCTTTTACAATCGTTCTTGATTCAAGAGATTTATAAATAATCGGGATATTCGGAAAAACCGAAAAGGTAAAAGTTTTATCCATATGAATAAAAAAGAACAAAGAAAAAAATACATAGAAATCCGCAAAAACATCGATGCAAAAAAGCGCGAAGAAGAGAGTGTGGCAATTGTTAAAAAGCTTCATAAAATCATTAACGAAAACCGTTATGATGCTGTTCTTCTTTATGCGCCGCTGGATTATGAAGTCGATGTTTTTTCTTTATTTGACAAGGCAGCAAAGGAAGAGAAAAAATCCGAAACAGCGAGTCGGAAAAACTTTTGTTTTCCCCGCGTAAACGGTGATGAAATGGATTTCTTTTATATAAATGATATATCACAACTTGAACCGGGGAGTTTTGGTGTTCGTGAACCAAAGGATGTCTGCAGAAAGTTTGTTCCCGAAAATGAAGGAAACTATTTAATCATCGTTCCGGGTGTGTGTTTTGGCAAAAGAGGTTACAGAATAGGGTACGGTAAGGGTTATTACGATAAATACCTGTCAAAATACAAAGGTATGCATTTTACAAAAATCGGTGTCTGTTTCGATGAATGCATATCGGATGCGATAGAGAATGATGAGCATGACATGGCTGTGGATTTTATCATTTCTCCAAATATATGAAAATCCTGCGAGCTTGGGTTGGCACAGATAAATGACAATTTGATGAAAGTACATATTTACATATTTCGATTTAACCTATAAAATGAAATTGTGTTTTGGGGTTTGAGGGGTTAAACGGATATGATTATTGTTGGGAGAAATTGTCTTAGAGTGGATGCGTTTTTATCCATGCACATGTATTATGCCCAAATTCCTGAAACAGTTATTTTGAATATAACCTCATGAAGCGTGTTAAGCATGCTTTATGAGGTTTTTTGTTGTTTTAAAACGGGTTTGTAAGAAACAGGAGGGGGATTATGTATCAAACCGGAGAAAAAAGGTTCAGAGTAATAAGTGTTCTGCTTTCGCTTCTTTTACTCTTGTCGGTAATTAATATTCCGACGTTAAAAGTCGATGCGCAGGAAAACATCGACGGTTTTATTTATCGCTGTTACAACGTCGCTTTGGAACGCGATCCGGATCAGGCAGGTCTGGATAACTGGCGAGATGAATTGCTTAATCACAGAAGATGCGGATCCGATGCGATTTACTGTTTTGTCTTCGGTCCGGAATATTCGTCAAAGGAAAAAACGAATGAAGAGTTTGTTGAGGATATGTATAACATATTCCTTGGAAGACCTTCCGATCCGGCCGGAAAGGAATTATGGGTAGGCCTGGCAAGAGAGGGTTGGACCAGAGAACAGTTATTTGGCGGATTTGCAAATTCAGAAGAGTTTTTTGCACTTTGCTATACTTACGGAATTACCGCAGGATATTTTGATGCATCCTATGACCGCATTCAGGTAAACAAAGTTAATCTGTTTGTGGAAAGACTTTACAGAATCTGTCTTGGAAGAATAGGTGACCGGAAAGGTCAGGAAAACTGGGTTAAGCCTCTGTTGGAAGGAAGCCTGACAGGTTCGGATGCGGCTCATGAGTTTATATTCAGTGAAGAATATGTGAATAAAAACTTAAGCGATGCGGAATATGTTAAAAACCTGTATCTTGCCGTTATGGGAAGGCCTTACGATCAGGGCGGATTTGAAAACTGGATGATTGCGCTTCAAAACGGTTTTTCAAGAGACGAAGTGTTTGCAGAATTCACAAGATCTGAAGAGTTTAGCAATATCTGCAATGATTACGGAATTGTAAGAGGCGATTATACAGCAAAGGATATCGGGGATCATCAGCCCAATACGGCGAGCGGAAACAATACGGCCAGCGGAAACAATACCGAGCCCGCACATACTCATTTTTTTACCCAGATGAATACAAGCAATTCTTTTTTGAAGAGTGCCGCAACATGTACCGAGCCTGCATATTACTATTTTTCATGTGAATGCGGTGCAATAGACGGCAGTTATTTCTCGGTCGGTTCATCTTTGGGAGGACATAAATTCGATAAAAAAGATACGGGAAGCGATTACCTCAAAAAAGCTGCCACCTGTACGAAACCGGCTGAATACTATTACAGCTGTTCCGTCTGCGGAAAAAAAGATACGGGCAATTCTTTTACATATGGAAATCCCAACGGACATAAATTTGATTTGGAGAGTAATCTTGACGAGTATTTAAAAAGTGAGGCAACCTGCACCAAACCGGCAGTTTATTATATGGCGTGCAGTGTGTGCGGAGCAAAGGATAAAAATCATACTTTTGAGGACGGACTTCCGTTAGGCCATGATTATGGCAATCAATGTGAAGATCAGGCACCGACACTTAATACATGCGGGAAATACAGCTATACATGTATACGACCGGGATGCGGACATAAGTACGTGCAAATGACACCGAGTCTTTTGCAGGATGCTTATTCAGTCGGAGATGAGCTGACATTCGGAAAATATGAACAGGATAATAATTCATCAAACGGAACAGAAGAAATCGTATGGATAGTCGGAGAAGATAAAGGAGGCTATAGAATTCTTATCAGTAAATATGTGCTTGACTGCCTGCCTTATAATTCAGTGAAATACGCAGATGTTACATGGGAAAGCTCCTCTTTGAGAACATGGTTAAACGATGACTTTTACAACGCAGCATTTTCGAAAAAAGATAAGAAATGGATTGACCAGACAAAGGTAATAAATAATAAAAGCCCGTACGGAACAACATACGGTGGGAAGAATACAAAGGATTATGTTTTTGTTCCCAGTATGGAAGAAATGACGGGATTTATAAATAATCAGTATCAGCATTCGGATGATACGAACTATTATTACACACATATAAATTATGTATGCGAACCTACCGCATATGCTGTGGGCAAAGGGTTAATACGTCATGAATTTACACAGGCGGAGGTTGAAGAGTACGGCGCAGCCGGAATAATATTAAAAGCAGGAGACTTTGGAACTGACTGGTGGCTGCGTAATCCGGGACATACGGACAGGGCAAAGATGTTTGTAGATTTCAAAGGAGGCGTCGGAAAACACAATGTCGAAAGACAGGACGTACCTTTGGGAATACGCCCCGCA
Organism: uncultured Lachnospiraceae bacterium; assembly: GCA_902782715.1. Lineage (GTDB taxonomy): Bacteria > Bacillota > Clostridia > Lachnospirales > Lachnospiraceae > UBA3766. The sequence continues at coordinate 5,743 of CACZOG010000089.1, forward strand.
ATATGCATGAAATATGAGACTCTTCCCGAAGAACAGGAATAAATTATTAATCTTATTCATTTGACATCCGAAAAGTTTGGTTAAATCAAAGCTTTTCGGATGTCATTTTTATTGTCCGAAGTTCGTTGATAAAAAACGCAAATTTTGGTATAATAATTGAAAATATGAAGCATATTTTGTTTCACAATTGTCAAGGGGGGCAAAATTTAATATGAGACTTCATTTTATCGGGGCCGATCACGAAGTAACCGGAAGCTGCCACTGCCTGGAAGCATGTGGTAAATGGATTCTGGTTGATTATGGTATGGAGCAGGGTATCAACGTTTATGAGAACGCTGAACTTCCCTGTGCAGAGAGTGACATCGATTTTGTTTTACTCACGCACGCTCACATTGACCATTCGGGATTGTTGCCTCTTTTATATTCTAAGGGGTTTAAGGGCAAAGTAATCGCGACAGAAGCTACTAAAGATCTCTGCAGCATAATGCTTAGGGATTCTGCACACATTCAGATGCAGGAAGCTGAATGGAAAACACGTAAGGCCAAAAGAGGTGCAAAGGAACTTGACGTAAAGCCTCTTTATACAATGGAAGATGCTGAAGGCGTGATCAGAAAGATTCTTCCTTTTGCATACAATGCACAGTATGATCTCTGCGAAGGGATTCAGTTCAGATTTACGGATATCGGACACCTGCTCGGTTCCGCAAGTATCGAACTCTGGATCACCGAAGACGGAGAGACGAGAAAGATTGTTTTCTCGGGTGATATAGGAAACAAGAACGATCCTATTTTAAAAGATCCTTCATATACTTATGATGCCGATTATGTTGTTATGGAATCAACATACGGCGACAGATATCATTCAAATGACACGCCCGATTATGTAAGGGAACTGGCTGAGATCATCCAGACCACCTTCGACAGAGGAGGAAATGTCGTTATTCCTTCATTTGCAGTCGGCAGAACTCAGGAGATGCTTTATTTCTTAAGACAGATCAAAGCTGATGAGATGATAAAAGGTCATGACGGCTTTAAGGTATTTGTCGATTCGCCTCTGGCTGTTGAAGCGACGGAAGTATTCCAGAAGAATATTTATAACTGCTTTTCAGACTCTGCAATGGAAGTGGTCCGTCAGGGAATCAATCCTTTGGTATTCCCCGGACTTAATCTTACGATCACATCCGAAGAATCCAAAGAGATAAACTTCGATCCCGAACCAAAGGTTATCATTTCCGCTTCGGGTATGTGTGAAGCGGGACGTATAAGACACCATTTGAAACATAACCTCTGGAGAGAAGAGTGTACGATCCTTTTCGTAGGTTATCAGGCAGCGGGAACACTCGGTCGAATCCTTGTTGACGGTATCGATGAGGTTAAACTCTTCGGCGAACCGATCGAGGTAAACGCTCACATCGAAGTGCTTGCCGGAATGAGCGGACATGCGGATAAAGACGGACTTATCAGATGGATCAACGAGTTTGAAAGAAAGCCCGAAAAGGTATTCATAGTTCACGGTGAAGATTCAGTATGTAATATCTTTGCAGACTGCTTAAGAGACGAATTCGGATATGATACATATGCACCTTTCAGCGGAACGGTTTACGATCTTATTTCCAACGAGATCGTATACGAAGCTTATCCGAAGCCGGTTGTCAAGAAAGATCCCACCAAGAGAGTTACCGAAATATTCGCAAGACTCCTTGCCGCAGGAAACAGACTCTTGCAGGTTATCGACAGAAACCAGGGAGGTACCAACAAAGATCTTGCAAAATTCGCGGATCAGATCAACTCGCTGTGTGATAAATGGGACAGATAAAAAACATGAAAAAAGCCCTTGCCTGAAATTCAGGCGAGGGCTGATCTTTTTTTATTCTGATGTAATAATTTTATTTCTTCTGCTGATATACGGGATCCGCAGGATAGCCGCCTTTTAATTTCTGCATTCCGCGCTGTATGGCATCCTTGGAGTTCTTCCAGTCGGCATCTTTGTTTCTGTAATCGTATTTTTCGATAAGCCATGAAACGTCTTCCTGAAGACGGTCCATATTTGCTTTCATAAGAGGGAAGAGCATGTTAAAGAATTCTTCCTTCTGCTTATCGTTAAGTCTGGTTTCCGCAGCTTCGCACACATCTCCGAAATGCGTCATGCAAAAGCCTTTTGAGTTCTTTATCTTTTCCACGAATTCGGGATCCTTTTTATACATAACGAAGAAAGTATCAAGATATCTTTCATACATTTCATTAAAAGAATTGCATATATAACAGGATTCTTCCTTTGCTTTAACCCATGCGGCAACGGAATTCTTCATTGCGGCATCCGATGATTTGGAAAACTTTGACATTATGGATGTTTTGCCGGGTTTATATGATTCCATGGCTTTGTACATCTGGCTTCTCATTTCCATATAATGAGTTTTGAGGATCCAGGCATTGCCGAGCGTGTTTCCGTAATCGAACATTTTCTTAAAATGTGCTCTGCAGAAACCTGCCTTATCGGTCTGTTCTCTCATGTCGGCTTCCATATAAGAAGAACCGGAACCGAGGACGAGATCGAGCAGATTCTGTTCAACATCCCTTTCCACGAAACAGAACGGGCATTCGTCGCCTGCGTTCACAGCATCGTTCATAGGTATTGTATAAAGCTTTTCTTTCATAATTGACCTCCACAGTCAAAATAGCATATAATATCGTTTGCCGACGGTCTGCCGGAAACTTATGTATATTTTACCAATTTACCCGATAAAGTGTCAACTTTCGGACAAGTCTTATAACTTGTCAAAAACGTATTATGATGATATAATAACTTGATAATTTTGGCATTATTTTGTCCCAAAGGAGAGATTTTTATGATACGTGTAGCGGTGTTAGGATACGGAACCGTCGGAAGCGGTGTTGTGGAAATTATCGAAAAAAATAAGAAAGAAGTATCTGAGAGATCCTCGGATGAGGTGGGTGTCAAGTACATTCTCGACTTAAGAGAATTCCCCGGAGATCCCTATGAGGATAAGGTCGTTCACGACTTCGATATTATCGTTAACGATCCTGAAGTAGATATAGTTGTTGAGACTCTGGGCGGAGTTGATACTGCATATAAATATACAAAGGAAGCTCTGCTTCATTCAAAAAGCGTTTGTACATCCAACAAGGCAGTAGTGGCTGAAAAAGGTCCCGAACTTTTAAAGATTGCCAAAGAGCATAACTGTTCTTATCTTTTTGAAGCAAGCGTTGGCGGCGGTATTCCCATTATCAGACCGCTTAATACATCTTTTACCGCTGAACGCATCGAAGAGATCACAGGTATCCTTAACGGAACGACCAACTACATGCTCACGAAGATGGATGAAGAAGGCGTAAGCTATGATGATGTTTTAAAAGAAGCACAGGCAAAGGGCTATGCGGAGAGAAATCCCGAAGCTGATGTATGCGGTTATGACACATGCAGAAAGATTGCCATTCTTACATCATTATATATGGGCAAAACAGTTCATTATCAGGATATACGTACTGAAGGAATTACCAATATTTCCAAGGCTGATTTTGATTATGCCAAGAAACTTTCATGTTCCATAAAGCTTCTTGGAACAAGCCGTGAAGTTGACGGAAAATGCATGGCGCTTGTTGCTCCTTTTATGGTAAGCAATTTAAGCCCTCTTTATGCAATTAGAGGCGTATTTAATGCCGTAATGGTTAAGGGCAACATGGTCGGCGATACACTCTTTTACGGTCAGGGTGCAGGCAAACTTGCAACGGCTTCGGCTGTTGTTGCAGACATTGTCGACTGCGCGATAAACAAAGGAAAGAACATCGGTTGCAAGTGGGAAGACGAAGATGTTTTGCTGATCGATGATTCAAATAAATATTTTGAATATTTCGTACGTGTTAAAAGGGAAGCGGAAGATGAGATCTCCAAGGCATTGAATGTTAAGGAAAGGATCGAATCCGATGCAGATAAGAGTGAAGTAGGTCTGATCTTAGACACAATGTCGGAAGAGAGATTTTTTGAGATCAAAGAAAAATTCAACGATTCGATATTGAATTATATTCGATTTGCAAAGAATTAATTTAGGATGGGTGACTTACAATGAAGTATGTGGTTATTGTCGGCGACGGAATGGCTGACGAACCTTTGGAAGAATTGGCGGGTAAAACTCCTCTTGCTTTAGCCAAGATGTCTCATATTGACACATTGGCAAGGATTTCCGAGATCGGAATGGTTCACACCATTCCCAAAGGACTTAAAACGGATTTTGATGTCGCTAATCTTTCTATCCTGGGATACGATCCGAAGAGCTGTTATAAAAAGATCGAAGACAGCGAAGAGTATACTATCGAACTCGAAGATTTCTATACTAAGACCGGTAAAAAAGGTGCTGTGATAACGGACTGCGAATATCTTGCGGATATTGCGTCCAAAGCAGGCATGAGTGTTATTTCTGCGGTCAAAAATCCCGGTGAGAGCAATTCGGAATATACCTCCAAAAAAGATGCGGCTGTTAAAGCACTTTTTGAAGAGGATAATGATTTTGTTTATATCCATGTTCAGACTCCCGACGAAATGAGTCTTGCGGGAAGTGTCGAAAAGAAGATCAAAGCAATAGAAAGCATTGATGCATACATAGTCGGACCTCTCGTGGAAGAGATACAGGGCAGGGACGCAGAGTTCAGACTTCTTGTGATGCCCGATCATCCGACGCTTGTAAGAATAAAGGAACGTTCATCCGATGCTGTTCCTTATATGCTTTTCGATTCTGCTTTAGAAGTTGATTCCAACACGGTTTACACAGAAAAAACAGCCAGGGAAACTGATAATTTCTTTGACGAAGGATATCTTTTATTGAATCATTTTCTTGAATTGGATTAGTTTTTTGTTGAAAAATGATCTGACAGGAATTAAAATAGTGATGTTTTGGGGAAATGTTTTGAATTCTAGGAGGACAAAATGTTAGTTGTTAAGAAATTTGGCGGTACATCGGTTGCCAACAAAGAAAGAATATATAACGTTGCCCGTCGTTGTATCGAAGATTACAACAAAGGCAATGATGTAGTTGTTATTCTTTCCGCTATGGGTAAGATGACCGACGAACTCATCGAAAAAGCCAAAGATATCAATCCCAACCCATCCAGAAGAGAAATGGATATGCTTCTTACCGTCGGTGAGCAGACCAGTGTTGCATTAATGGCCATGGCAATGGCAAACCTCGGTGTTCCCGCTATCAGCTTAAACGCTTTTCAGGTAGCAATGCATACCACTTCAAATTACGGTAATGCAAGACTTAAAAGAATTGATACCGAAAGAATCACTCATGAACTTGAAGGCCGCAAGATCGTAATTATCACAGGCTTCCAGGGAATTAACAAATACGATGATTACACAACGCTCGGAAGAGGCGGTTCCGATACAACCGCAGTTGCGATCGCAGCAGCTTTAAGAGCGGATATGTGTGAAATATATACAGACGTTGACGGCGTATATACAGCCGATCCCAGAGTTGTTAAGAAGGCAAGAAAACTTGAAGAGATCACTTATGATGAAATGCTCGATCTTGCTACACTCGGTGCAGGTGTTCTTCACAACCGTTCGGTTGAAATGGCTAAAAAATACGGTGTTACTTTGGTAGTTCGTTCATCTCTTACAAATGAGGAAGGAACAATCGTTAAGGAGGATGTTAAAGTGGAAAAAATGTTGGTTAGC
>CACZOG010000090.1 GCA_902782715.1 uncultured Lachnospiraceae bacterium
AGAGGATATCATCATATTCACATTTCACTATGCTGTCTTCGATTGAAAGTGATATTGCGGATTCAAGGCAGGGCTTAGGATCGCCGGTCTTATAAAACTTAAGTTTTTGTCCGTATTCTGATACGGCATAAGTATCTTTGTTTATAAGAATGATGGAGCTGGCATCGATATCTTCGTCAAGTTTGAAGGTTGCTTCTTTATCGCCGGTAAGCAGTGAGAAAACGGCGCATTCATCATTATTTATACCAATAATGTATTCCTTGTCGCAGGAAACGGAATAAGGTCCGAAATAGTAAGTGCCGGGAGCGGCACAAACAGCTTTACCGGAAACAAAATCAAATACTTCAAATCCCTGTTCGAAAGCAACGATGCAATTTTTACCGTCACCCACTAAAGAGAAGTTTTTGTTTGATGAAGTGTATTTGTAAGCAACTTCCCCTGTGGCGGTATCATATATTTCTGCCGTATTGCTTCCTGTCGGAATGGTCAGGCATAGATCGCCCGCTTTGTTTATTTCTTTACAATCCTCGTTGATAATGGGGAGTGTCTGTGCTTCATCGATATCATCTATTGTTTTTTTGAAATATGAAGCAATATAATTGTTGTTTTTCGGCTGGATCAGCAGACCGTTTTCGATAAGATATAAACTGTCGATCTCATAATCGGGGAAAGTATCAAATATGGAAAATCTCCAGAGTCCCGAATTACCCATGTATGATTTGATAACACTGTCTGTTGTGATGAAATCAACATAGTCCCCGTTAAAAGATCCTTTCTGAAGATAGAGTATTTCAGCGGAATCGGAAAATGAATCGATTAATTCTCCGGATGCAGAGTCCAAAACAAACAGTGTGTTTTTGGATGCCGCGAAAAGGTTTTTTCCGTCTTCGTTTTTATGCATTAATCTTGCATTTGAACTGAGGGAAGTTTTCCATTCCATATTGCCGGAATACAGATCGTAGCAAAGAATCTGATAATCGGCAGTGAGCAGATTTGAAAGATCCGTTATCATAACGGATACGTAATAACAGTCATCGGTAACATATATTTCCTGAATACCGTTAGAGAAGAAATCCCGGCCCGATTCCAGTGTGTTCATCAGTCTGACATCTCCATCCGACAATCTGATCCGGTAGAAGGCTGTATTATCATTCGGAGTATCTATGGTGAAAAGCAGAGATTCTTTATTCGGAGACATCTTAATGAAACCGACCGAATACCAGCCGCTGTCCAGTTCAGGCAGGTCGCTGTAAGCATATTCATAAAGTAAAGACAGATTATCTGAGTTGTAAATGTATATGCTTCCTGAATCGTATGCGAAAAATATATTATCCTCTTTAAAAGGAACGATATTTGCACTAACGGTATCTCCCGAAGATGAAGTCCGGATGAATTCATCGGTATTGTTTGGAATATTGTGAGCAACCAGACATTCGGAAGCACTGAATAAAATGGTTTCGCTGTCTATAAATCCCATTATGCGTGAGGAAGTTCCGAAACGCGGAGTCGAAGCATTTTCGGTATAAAGCATTTTTCCCGATTCGATATCGTAAACACGGATTATTTTGGCTGTATCAATAACTGCAAGGTATTTATAATCCGAAGACACATCGAAAGAGAGGATGTTGGAATCGGACTCGTAGACTAATCCGGTTGAATAAGCGGAGTTATCGTAATAAACTTCCAGTGCATTTGTCAGAGCAAGCTGAGTTTCGGCGGTATAGGGCATGGATTCATCGTCCATGGCGGAAGGCATAACCTGTCTTAATGCATAAAGAGCATCAAGTCTTCTTCCTTTGTGCATAAGGGAATCAGCGCTGTCAGCGGTAGCTTTTGCATAGTTTATGTGTGTTTCCCTGTATTGTTCGGTCAGATCCTGATTCTTAATCTCCAGTTCCTGAGCCATAAGGGAGATCCGATTGCTCTGTTCTTTGATCTCATTATTCTGATCAAGGATCATTTCGGACTGGACCATGATCTTAAAGGTCATGGCAAGACAGACTGCTGAGAAGAGCAGAAGACCGGCGGCAACACCGCTTATAGCGGATATTGTCCGCTTCATTTTACGCTCTTTGTGACGCTGTTTGAGATCGTCGTAACCGAGATCAAAAATGGCTGCGGCAATACGAAGCACCGCATCGTCAAGTTTCTTCTTGATCTCTCTGTTGCTTTTACCGCGGACATCGGCTGCAAGAGGTTCAACGGAATGAAGCTCGATCTCTTTTGTTCCGTCGGGTTTTGTTACCTCAACTTCCTCTTTTGTTAAAGCCTCGGGGAAAGATTCCCAGGGTTCGCCCTCTGCGAGAACGGCCAGGATCTTATCACGGCCGTGAAGTTTTATGAATGTTTCTATCTCTCTTTTGCACCATTCCGATTCGGGAAGTCTGGGTGTGCAGATCACGATCAGGAAATCCGAAACGATAAGTGCATCGTTTATCTGAGCACTCAGGTCGCTTGAAAGAGGAAGTTCGTCCTGATCTCGGAAGACTCTTTCGATCTTTTTCTTGCCCGTTGATGAAGTAACTCCTTTGGGCAGTTTAAAAGATTCAAGTTTTTTGTGAAGGTTTATTGCAACGAATTTATCTAGTTCAGTGTGTCTGTAACTTATAAATGCATCGTATTTCTTATCCGTCATTTTGTAAAAATCCTTTCCGGAGAATATCCCTTTTTATACTCTCATCCTATAGATAATACCATATTATCCATAAAAATTAAACCGACATACACTATATATACGTATCAAAAAAACATATTTATTGTTTGTTTTTGCTATGGTATAATAAACCATAATTTAAAGGGGAGGGGTGAAGCATATGGATATAGCTGCATTATCGATGGCAATGTCACAGGAAAAGATAATGAACGAGGTCGGAACCGCAATGTTAAGGAACGCTCTGGACGTTCAGGAAGATGTCGGCGAAGAAGTAGTGGAAATGATCGATTCGGCTGCTTTGGAAAGAAGCGTGAATCCCTCGGTAGGTAGTGTTTTGGATATAACGGTTTGATAACGCATAGTGCTGTTTAAGGCACGTGCAAAGGCATGAATTTTGGGAGGGAGAAAGATGGCTTGTTTTTTGGTGCCCGGTACTGAAGCGATAGTGACAACGATCGTTACTCAGGCAGTTAAGGCTAAAGAAAAGAAAGACAGTAAGAAATACATTGAAGGCGAAGTCCATGAAAACACGGTCGTAACGAAGTTTTCGACAAAGCTCGGATGGCTTAACAAAATGCTCTGGGGCGGAAGTGCTCTGCTCGCATTTGAGCATATCTGGCACGGAGAGGTTATTCCCGTATTTCCTTTTCTTACCGCAGTAAAAGAAGGAGAGACGCTCGGAATGTTAAAGGAAATGGGAACTGCGGGCGTAGGCATGGCGGTTCTTGTTACTTCTGCATGGGTCGGCATGGTTCTGGTTTCTTCTGCCATTGAAAAAAGAAAAGCGGAAAATACCGAAGAGAATAAAGCGGAGGCATAATTATGACATTATTGATTACTGTTTTCGCCGCAGTTATCGCTACCGTTTTATGGTATGTAAATTTAAACAAAAGCGACATGAAACTCGGCACACTCGCACTTATGTACTGGGGTGCATCGCTTATGTGGTTTGTTGATGCGATCTTTGAATATGCCGAACTCGGAGCCGAATTTTTCACTCCGGCACTGGAAGATATGATAAACGATTCTTATTTGGGACTCTGCGTTGTTGCACTCGGCCTTATCATCTGGCTTATTGTTTTATTCGTTAAGGATCCCAAAGGCCTCATAAGAAAGAAACTTATGAAGAATTAGTTTTTATGTGATTAAAGAGATAAAAATAACATTGCGTAAAAACAATGTTATTTTTTTATAAAAAGAACGGAATACTTAATGAAAAGCGATCTAAAAAAACTTCTGGAAGATGTAAAAGAAAACAGAATATCAATAGACGAAGCAATTCTTCGGATAAAAAAAGAACCATTCGAAGATATTGATTTTGCAAAAGTCGATGCTCACAGGAAACACCGTCAGGGTGCGAACGAGGTTATTTACGGAGAAGGCAAAACTTCGGATCAGATCGTTAAAATAGCCGAAACGCTTATTTCTTATAATAACGGCGGAGTTCTGATCACCCGCATATCAAAGGAAAAAGCGGACCTTGTCGGAAAGAATTTCGAATCGCAAAAAGATCTGGAATGGAAATATTTCGACAACTGCAGGATCGGAATCCTGGGAAACTCTCATCCTGTTGATGTTCAGGGAAATATTGTTGTGGTAACCGGAGGAACGAGCGACATTCCTGTTGCCGAGGAAGCTGCGGTTACTGCCGAATTCCTGGGAAACAAAGTTGTAAGAATATATGATGTGGGAGTTTCCGGACTTCACAGACTTCTTGCGCACATGGATGAGATAATGGGTGCATCGGTTATAATCGCGATAGCGGGAATGGAAGGCGCGCTTGCAAGCGTTGTAGGCGGTCTGGCAGACTGCCCTGTCATAGCGGTACCTACCAGTGTTGGATACGGGGCTTCATTTGAGGGACTTTCAGCCTTGCTTTCAATGCTTAATTCCTGCGCAAGCGGAGTTACGGTTGTAAATATCGATAACGGTTTCGGAGCCGGTTATTCGGCGAGTATGATAAATCATATGGGGGATGCAAAATGAGAACTCTTTACTTTGACTGTTCCATGGGAGCTGCGGGGGATATGCTGACTGCGGCACTTTATGAGCTTTTGGATGATAAAGAAAGTTTTATCACAAAGATAAATGATATCGGACTTGAGAATGTTAAGATCGAGGCTTTGGCATCGAGCAAATGCGGTATTGTCGGAACACATATGAATGTGCTCATCGACGGCGTGAGCGAGGAAGATCTTATGCATGAACATGAGCATCATCATGAACATGAGCACTGCCATGAGGCCTGCGAAGAGGACCATCATCATGAGGATCATGAGCACCATCATGACCACGAACATGATGAACATCATCACGATCATGACCATCATCACCATCACGAGCATCATCATGCATCGATGGCGGACATTGAGAATATAATCAGCAATCTTCGCATTCCCGAAAAGGTCAAAGAAGATTCTGTCAATGTTTACAAACTTATTGCCAACGCAGAGAGCATTGCTCACGGAAAGGAAGTAAGCGAAATTCATTTCCATGAGGTCGGAAAAATGGATGCTGTTGCAGATGTTGTTTCCGTATGCTTTCTTATGAATGAATTAAAGGCGGATAAGGTCATTGCTTCGCCCGTTAATGTAGGAGGCGGCCATGTACACTGCGCACACGGAATCCTTCCCGTTCCCGCACCCGCTACCGCAACGATCCTTAAAGAAGTTCCCATCTATTCGGGACATATCAAGAGTGAACTCTGCACACCGACGGGAGCTGCTCTTTTAAAATATTTTGTAAATGAATTTGCCGAAATGCCTGTTATGAAAGTTGATAAGATCGGCTACGGAATGGGAAAGAAGGATTTTGAACAGGCCAACTGCGTAAGGGTTATGCTAGGTGAAACAAGCGAAGCACTTGATACTGTAAGTGAACTTTCATGCAATGTGGATGATATGACTGCCGAGCGGATCGCATATGCCGCAGAGAAACTTTTTGAAGCAGGGGCTCTGGAAGTATATACGATTCCAGTAGGAATGAAGAAGTCAAGACCGGGGATCCTTTTATGCGTTATGTGCAGAGAAGATAAAAAAGAAGAGATCATGTCGCTTATCTTTAAGCACACGACAACACTCGGAATCCGCGAGAACATTTCGAAACGCTATATCTTAAAAAGAGAGATAATAAAGAAAGAAACACCTTTCGGAGAGGTAAGGATAAAACACTCCGAAGGTTATGGAATAAAAAGGGATAAATACGAATATGAGGACATTGCGCGAATAGCAGACGCGAACGGTTTATCCATCGAAGAAACGGTCAGAATGCTTGATAACATGTAAGGGTGTTGCTGAAGGGAGGATTAAATGGACAATTTCTGGGGAAGTTTAAGATCTTATTTCCTTGCGATCCTGATTTTACTTATCGGAGGCGGTGGATTTGCATATCTTACGTTTTATGCCGCCAAACCCGAAGATCTGCCGGAACTTACCGATATATCGCCCGAGACGGGATATAACTGGGAGAACCTGACAGATGATATGTATGTTACGTTAAATACAAAGAATGTTATGGGATACTATTATTATTCTCTGGATAAGGACGGGGATGAAACTCAGAGAATATATCTTTTCTATGATACTTACAAAGTTACGTACAATCATGTGATCGCAGTTTTAGTCGATGCGAAGGATTTCGATAAATACAACAAACTGATGGGCAGCGAGAAGGAATATCTAAGCAGGATCTCGATCACGAATTATGCCTGCAAAATGTCTGCGGGAGAACTTATGGCCTGCAGAAACAACATGTTAAGCTGGGGTATCGATGATGTTGAAGAGCTTGATGAAATGATCATTCCCTATATCATCAGACCCAGGGAAAGTTCATTTGACTTAAGGATCCCGAAAATTGCCTCAATAGTTGCCATGGCCTTAGGTGCGATACTTCTTGTGGGAAGCATTCTCGGATCGATCTTTAACAGATATTAGAAATAACCATAAAAAAGTACTTCCCAAACGTGTCTTTTTCGAAAGATACGTCAGGGAGGATAAAATGAAAAAACTGAAAACCATTATTTTAATATTTACGTGTTTACTGATCATTCCGGTCATGCTTACGGCATGCGGCAAAAAGGAAGAACTTCCGGAATTCAGCGATGAAACAATGTTCACTTTAAGGATTTACCAGCCATGGTTTTACGAATCCTTGCATTACACGCTTCAAAGCGACGGAACGCTGATAGTTTTGTATTACGATACCGAACTTGGCAGGGAAACACTTTCCGATGAGAGAATGAAAAAGATCAAAAAGATATTCTCTCCCGAAAAAGTTTACAAGATGAATGTCGGTAAAGAAGACGAAAGAACCGACGGTACATCGCGATATATCATTCTTTATGATTCAAACGGTAATGAGATCGAAATAGGCGGATACGAACTTAAGGGCGGCGCCGGATTCAACTCATATTTTTACGATCTGTACGCACTGATGGAAGATGATTATACCAAACAGTTTTCTGACATCCTTGATGAGTGCAACCGGGAATGTACCACCTATAGGGATAAATATATGAATCCGATTCCATGATAATTTTCGCTTGTATTTGTAAATATATTCTGATATATTATTAAAAGTTTAAATAAACAGGGGAGCTTGTTTGACAGGCTGAGAGGAAGTTTATAACTTCGACCCTTTAACCTGATACGGATAATGCCGTCGTAGGAAGTCATATTCGAAGTTTGTTAAAGACGGCATTTGACTGCCGTCTTTTTTATTTTGCTTAAGGAGGTTTGACATGAAAACTGTTTTATCGATCGCGGGGAGCGATCCGTCGGGAGGTGCCGGAATTCAGGCCGACATAAAGACCATGACGTTAAACGGTGTCTATGCCATGAGTGCGGTCACTGCACTTACCGCACAGAATACTTTAGGGGTAAGAGCCATTGAAGAAGTAAGCGCGGATCTTTTAAAAGAGCAGATCGACTGCGTATTCGAAGACATATATCCCGACGCCGTAAAGATCGGAATGGTTTCTTCAAAAGAACTGATCGAAACCATTGCGGAAAGGCTTGATTTTTTTAAGGCTGAGAACATTGTGGTCGATCCCGTAATGGCTGCGACAAGCGGTTCGTCGCTTTTAAAAACGGATGCCGTTGATGCACTTATAAAATATCTTTTTCCCATATCGACGATCGTAACGCCGAACATTCCGGAGGCTGAGGTGCTTTCGGGAATGGAGATTTTAAACGAAAAAGATATGAAAAAAGCAGCAGAGAAGATAGGCAGGGAATGCAGCTGCGCGGTTTTGATAAAAGGCGGGCACAGCATTAACGATGCCGACGATATTCTTTTTTCAGATGACGTAATAACGGTCTTTAAGGGAAGGAGGATCGATAATCCGAATACGCACGGTACGGGCTGTACATTATCGAGCGCGATAGCATCCAATCTTGCGAAAGGTTATCCGATAAAAGAATCCGTACAAAGAGCCAAAGATTATTTATCGTGTGCGTTAACGGCTGATCTGAATCTTGGAAAAGGGTCCGGGCCGATTGATCACGCATTTGATCTTAAATCCGAATTTGCACAATAAATACACACAGAAAGGATACTAAAATGAAAAACTACACTACTCAGATGGACGCGGCAAGAAAGGGGATAATAACTCCCGAAATGAAGAAGGTGGCGGCAAAGGAATACCGAAGCGAGGAGGAGATAAGGGAGCTTGTGGCCCGCGGCAGTGTTGCGATCTGCGCGAACAGACTGCATAAATGCCTTGAACCCAACGGCGTAGGCTCTATGCTTCGTACCAAGATAAACGTTAATCTCGGAGTATCGAGAGACTGTAAAGATTATGACATCGAAATGAGAAAAGTAATGGCAGCAGTCGATATGGGAGCAGAAGCCATAATGGATCTTTCCTCCCACGGCAATACGCAGCCTTTCAGAAAGAAGCTTACATCCGAATGCCCCGCCATGATAGGAACGGTTCCGGTTTATGACAGCGTGATCCATTATCAGAGAGATCTTGCAACGCTTACGGCTAAGGATTTTATCGATGTTGTGCGTCTTCATGCCGAAGACGGAGTTGATTTTGTGACACTTCACTGCGGAATTACGAGAAAAACCATTGAACAGATCCGTAAGCATAAAAGAAAAATGAATATAGTATCCAGAGGAGGCTCGCTTGTTTTTGCGTGGATGTGCATGACGGGAGAGGAAAATCCTTTTTATGAGTATTACGATGAGATACTCGATATCTGTCGTGAATACGACGTTACGATATCTTTGGGAGATGCGTGCCGACCGGGATGTTTAGCCGACGCATCCGATGTATGTCAGATCGAAGAACTCGTTCGTCTCGGAGAACTTACAAAACGTGCTTGGGAAAAAGATGTTCAGGTAATGGTTGAAGGACCGGGCCATATGCCGCTCGATCAGATAGAAGCCAATATGAAGATCCAGCAGACAATATGCATGGGTGCGCCTTTTTATGTTTTAGGACCCCTTGTTACGGATATAGCACCCGGATACGATCATATTACATCTGCTATCGGCGGTGCGATCGCTGCATCGGCAGGCGCGGCGTTTCTTTGCTACGTTACTCCAGCAGAGCATCTGGCATTACCCAATGTCGAGGATGTTAAACAGGGGATCATTGCATCGAAGATCGCGGCACATGCAGCCGATATCGCAAAGAAAGTACCTCATGCGAGAGACATTGACGATAAGATGGCGGATGCAAGAAGAACATTTGACTGGGAGGCACAGTGGGAGTGCTCGATCGATCCTAAGACAGCAAGAGCGATCCGTGATTCACGTGCCCCGGAACATGACGACACCTGTTCCATGTGCGGTAAATTCTGTGCGGTAAGAAGCATGAACAAAGCTCTGGCCGGAGAATACATAGATATACTTTAGAGATAAATATCTGCCATTGTTTACGATGCAGGATTAAGGAAAAGAGGCGAATTATGAAGAAAAACAATGTACTTAAATTAATCATGCTCTCCATGCTTATTGCAATCGGAGTTGTCATATCTCCCATTTTAAGAGTTGAAGGAATGTGCCCTATGGCACATTTTATCAATATAGTCTGTTCCGTTCTTTTGGGACCGTGGTATTCTCTTGTCTGTGCTTTTACGATAGGAATTATCAGAATGGTTCTCATGGGAATACCGCCGCTTGCGTTAACGGGCGCTGTGTTCGGAGCATTTCTTTCAGGTGTTTTCTACCGTCTTTCAAAAGGGAAAATACTTATGGCTGTTCTGGGTGAAATCATCGGGACCGGCATAATCGGAGCAGTGGTATCGTATCCCGTAATGACACTT
The DNA here is from genome assembly GCA_902782715.1 of uncultured Lachnospiraceae bacterium. Lineage (GTDB taxonomy): Bacteria > Bacillota > Clostridia > Lachnospirales > Lachnospiraceae > UBA3766. The sequence continues at coordinate 9,928 of CACZOG010000090.1, forward strand.
TTGTGGAATAAGGAAGGGCTTACGTGGTTCTTTTACATTCCGTCTTTTATATGCGGAACGCTTATCGGCGGAAGCGTTGCATATTTCTTTTTACGTAAAATGATTGAAAACGGAATGCTTTCCAAAATGCAGGAAAAACTCGGCACCCCGGTATTTGCCGACAAAAGCACGATTATCTCGAATACCGTTTCGATTGCCGCGTTCGGACCGGTTTTGTTTGTTGTATTCCTGCTTCTTCCGCAGATTTTCAAATCGGAAGCCACATTCTGGAAATATCCGGCTTACGGATCGATTATCGGCTTTATTGCAATAGCAGCCGTTTATTTCGCATTAAAAATGATTACACGAAAAACCAAAGGAAAAAACAAAGATGTCAATTAAAGATATTCGTGAAAAGCTGAATGAAAAAAATCCGCTTATACACTGCATTACAAATCCGATTTCGATAAGGGAATGTGCGAATGTGATTTTATCCTCGGGTGCAAGACCGATTATGGCTGAACATCCCGATGAAGTAGAAACGGTTACAAAAAGCGCGCTCGCACTTTTAATCAATCTCGGAAACCTTACAAAAGAGAGGGAAGAAGCCATCCTTTTATCGGCTGAAACAGCGGGAGATTTCAACATACCCTGCGTGCTTGATTTATGCGGTGCCGCGGCTTTAAAGAACCGTCGTGAACTTGCTGTGTCGGTTATAAAAAAAGCTTCGCCCAAAATCATCAAGGGAAATTATTCCGAGATAAAAGCGCTCTATGACGAAACGTATAAAGCTTCGGGAGTCGATACGGAAAAGAACCTTGATAAAGAAGAGATAAGCGAAGCGGCAAAAACTCTTGCGAGAAAATATAAGGCCACGGTTTTGGCAAGCGGCAAAACGGACGTTGTTACCGACGGAAATACTCTGTATCACTGTGAAAACGGCACACCTCAGCTTGCAAAGATAACCGGGACAGGCTGCATGCAGGGTGCACTCTCGGCTGCTTTTTTATCCGTGGCTGAAGCTTTGGATGCCGCACTTTTATCATGCGTTATGTTTGCGGTATGCGGAGAAAAGGCCGAGACGCCTCTTGGAAACGGTTCATTCGAAGTAAGACTTTTAGATGCACTGTCCGTGATCGAAAGTGAAGAGATCGACACAAGAGCAAAGATTAAAAAGGTTATGTGATGCGCAAAGCATGACTGACCGGGGAGAATCAAGATGAAAGATATAAACACAAGGATCTATTTTATAACCGACAGCACTGATTATGATAAGGATGAATTTTTAAGAAGGATCGAGAGCGCTCTTAAAGGCGGAGTCACTCTTATTCAGCTCAGGGAAAAAGAAAGAAGCACAAGAGAATATCTTGAACTTGCAGATGCGGTGCATGAGATTTCTTTAAAGTACGATGTACCTCTGATCATAGATGACAGACTCGACATAGCGATGGCTGTTAACGCAGAGGGCGTTCATTTGGGACAAAGCGACCTTCCGATAAAGATCGCACGTGAGATCTTCGGGCCCTACAAGATCATCGGAGCAACGGCCAAAACGGTTGCACAGGCTGAAGAAGCATATGAACAGGGTGCGGATTATCTTGGAGTCGGCGCGATCTTTCCGACAACAACCAAAGTAAAAACGATTTTAACTTCTAAAGAAACGTTGTATGATATATGTATGTCGGTTCCCATTCCCGTAAATGCCATCGGAGGACTTACTCCCGATAATATCGACATTTTAAAAGGCATACCGATCGCGGGAGTGTGTGCCGTTTCCGCCATAATGAAGGCGGAAGATCCCTTTAAGGCTTCGAAACTCTTATCCGAAGCCGTAAAGGAGAAACTTGGATTTTAGGAGAGAGACCGATGAAAGATCGGATCAAATACATAATTATTTTTAATGTTTTAATTCTTATCGAGTGTGCCATCGGGATGTGGACAGATGGTTTTGTGCGAGGATATGTGGGAGATGTTCTTATAATCCCGACCCTGTATATTCTCGCAAGAGCAGCGTATTACAATAAGGACACGATCTTTTCGGTATATGTGCTTCCGTTTTGCTGCTATTATCTCGGATGGGTAGCGGAGATCCTCCAGCTGATCGATATATATGACATTCTCGGTATCAGCACAGATTCGATCATTGCCGTTATTTTAGGCGGAAGTTTTGACATTTTTGACGGTCTTGCATATCTTTTTGGACTCTATCTGATCGGGGTTTTACTGGCAGTCGAGAGTTTTATAGAAAAAAAAGACAGAGAATGGTGGTATCCGATAGGAGTATTCCTTCACTGGACATGGGGAAACATGCAGACTATGGCCGGACTGGTTCTGTATCTTATTTATTATAAATGCCCGCACCGTTATTACAAAGGAGTGCTTCAGACGGTCTGGCCTAAGGATTCAGGATTGTCCATGGGTTTTTTCATCTTTACTCCGAGTGAAGACGGCGGTGAAGACACACACTTTTCGGAAAGAATGGAATACTGCAATAAGGTAACCGTTCATGAATACGGTCACACGATTCAGGCACTTCTTTTAGGACCGCTTTATCCTTTTGTGATAGGAATTCCCTCGTTAAGCTGGGGCAGCATCCCCGTATTTGAAATAATACGCCGTAAGAAAAATATTCCTTACACCTGGCTTTTCTGTGAGAAATGGGCATCATCATGGGGAGAAAAAGTTACGAAAGAAAAAGCAATATGGAATTAGTTTTGTATCAAAATAGTGGTATAATGGATACATGTATTGAGAAAGGAGTTACAACATGAAAGAAGTTTATGATTTTATCAAAAAATGCGGAACATATTATCTTGCAACGGTTGAAGGAGATCAGCCCAGAGTAAGACCGTTCGGTACGATCGAGATTTTTGAAGATAAGTTATACATTCAGACGGGAAAGAGCAAAGATGTTTCAAAGCAGATCCAGGCTAATCCCAAGGTTGAATTAAGCTGCTTCGCCCAAGGAACATGGTTAAGACTCTCGGGTGAACTTGTTCGCGATGACAGAAAAGAAGCAAAGAAGCATATGCTCGACAATTATCCCGAGTTACGGGGAATGTATTCGGAAGACGATGATAATACCGAAGTATTGTATTTTAAGAATGCTACGGCAGTATTCTCATCATTTGCCGCTGCTCCCAGAACGATCACTTTCTAAAAGGATTTGAAATGGAATACGCTTTTTACGGATGGGAGAGTGCAAACTCTCCCGTTTGCGACGATAAATACAAAAAAATAGAAAATCCCCGAAAGATGTACGATGTTTTGTCAGAAATATGGTGCGAATACACCTGCGCTCCGCGATTAAGACAAAAATGGAGTGAAAACAACAAAACAGTCGGTCAATGTTCGATCACGGCTTTTCTGGTACAGGATGTGTTCGGCGGAAAAGTGTACGGAGTACCTTTGGAGGACGGCAATTATCACTGTTACAATGTTGTGGGAGAGAGTGTTTTCGATCTGACGAGCGAACAGTTTGAAGGAAGAAAACTTGAATACAGACTCGAGAACGAACAGTTAAGGGAAGTTCATTTCGCCAAAGAAGAGAAAAGATTAAGATATGAATATCTTAAGGATAAACTTAACGAATACTGCAATATGCCGATATAGATAACGGAGGCAGGGATGCTATGAAAACCATTATTGTATTTTATTCACTTGAAGGCAGCACAAGGAAGGTTGCCGAACGTCTGGCAGTGGAACTGAAAGCAGATCTTCTTGAGTTAAAGCCCGTAAAACCCGTTAAAAACAACGGCTCGAAATTCATGCACGGAGGCGGACAGGTTATGTTCGGAATATGTCCCAAACTGGAGGATTATACATTCTCGGTTTCGGATTATGACCGTGTGATAATAGGAACCCCCGTCTGGGCGGGAAGCTTTACTCCCGCGATCAAGACTTTTCTTAAGGATAACGAACTTAATTATAAAGTCAGCGCGGTGTTTACTTTAAGCGGAAGCGGCAAAAACGAGGGATGCCTTAAGAAATTAAAGAAAAAATGTCCGTCGATCTTAAACGATGCAAATCTGCTTGATACCAATAATCCGGACAACGAAGAAACCAACGAAAAAAGAATTAAGAATTTTATCAGCAGAATAAGATATGACTGATATTTTAGGATGAAAAAATGAAAGAAAGATCACTTGTGGCAGGCAAATTAAAGATCATCGGACTCTGCATGTATTTTATCATTCTGTTCGGTGAAAGACTCTGTGCGGTTTTTTACAGTTTCAAAATGGGAGGAGAGTACGCGCTTTCTTCCGGACATGTATTTAATTTTATCGCATATACGGTTACGGTAATAAGTATCGGAGTATCGGTGCCTTTATCCGTAAATTATCTTTACAAGATGATGAGATATCTTTCCCAAAAAGAACCTTATCCTTTTAAAGCAGATTACAAAAAGATAATCATCGGATTTCTGGCACTGCTTTTCGCAGGAATGATGCATACGGGATTTACCGTTGCACCCGTTCAGTTTGTGGCATACGGATTCTTGATCTTCGCCATGGCAGTCAGATGCGTGGAAGAATGCAAGGAAAACAAAGAAAGACGTTTCGCTTCGATAGTGTCTCTTATCTATCTTACATTGTTCTCGATGACGATACCTGTCTGCTACATTGCACTTAAGCTCGGCGTGCTTACAATACCTTTCTTCGCAGTTGAATTTGCGGCGGTATTTGTACTGATCCCGCTTTTCGGAAGGATGCTTTACAGATTCTTTACTGACGGCGTTACGGATTTCTCATTCGTCAATCCGCTCGTAATGTTTATTCTCTCGGGATTAACGGTAGCATTAAAATGGAGCGAGGAGATAAACTGGTTCGTGCTCATATTTGTGGTACTTACGATCGTCTTTTATCTGACATTCGGGATCATCGCATCGATAAAGATAAAAAGATCAAAATGATAAACGGATCAAAAAAGCCTTTCGTTAAGAAAGGCTTTTTTATTGCTTATGTTTAATTATTCTTCTTCGGATTCAGTTCTCCAGGGATTGGCGGGATTAGGATCCGTGGGGTCCCACCCGCGTCTGGGGTCGTTTCCGTCTATCTTGACTGCTTCGGGCTTACCTAAAGGTCCGGGATTGTCGGGATCGTCATAGATCTCAACGATTGTTCCGACTTCACAGTTATCAAAGATCCATTTGGCATCTTCGGCCGTAAGTCTTATGCATCCGTGAGAACATACGGTTCCGAGTCTGTTGTATTCTCCCCAAAGAAGTGTGTCTTCAGCCCGTTTGTTATACATTACGGAATGGAACCAGATGTGACCGGTGATTCGTCTTGCATACTGACCTACCGTTCCCTGCTCGAATGCGAGCCATCTTGCGTTTCCGCCTAATGAGAACGATCCGATCGGAGTTGCGTTTCCGCTTGAACATACCATTGCTTTGTAAGGAACGGTGTAATTCCCGTCATCGTCCTTGGAATAGACCGTTACGGTGCAGGCTTTTCTGTTTATCTTAATATAATATGTGGCATCACCCGTTACGGTTTTCGGAGGAGCGGTCGCATTTACGACCTGACCTTCAAATGCCATTCGTCCTTCTTTTTTACCGTAGTTTTTATAATGATTGTAAAGCTTTGTCTCATTGTTTCCGAATACGGCCACAACATCGGGATATGCATTTGCATAGAATTCGGCATCAAAGAGAGTCTTGTCTTTCATGACTTTAACGCTTCCGACCGTTTCGGTGGAATTCGCACAGGCTCTTCCTTCGTTTCGTCCGTAGGCATCATAATGTGCCCAGAGGTCTTTCTCATTGTATCCGAAATTGGCTTTAAGATCGGGATATGCGTCGGCATAGTAGATCGGGTCGAAGATTGTGCCGTCAGGCATGTTTAAAGGTGCAGCTGATGCAACCGTTCTTAAGTTGAAAACGAACGAGAATGCGATAAGGCAGATCGCAATCCGTTTCAGTACTTTTGTTTTCATACAGATCTCCTTAGATTATTTAATTTTCATTTTCTCTTTTACTCATTTATTCACTTCTTTAATCTATCATATTTCTTTTATGTTTACAATTGCAAAGAAAGGGGTACGACTTTTTAAATAGACTGTAAAAAATTATTATGATATCATTAAATGGTTGATTTAAAATCCCATAAAAAACGAGAAAAACAGTTTGGAGAAATACCGATGGAAAACAGACCGATACTTAAAAACAGGGTTTATTTATATCTTACCGAATTCTTTGCCGGAATGTCGGTAATGGCAGTGGAACTGGGTGCGAGCAGACTGCTTGCTCCGTATTTCAGTTCATCGCAGATCGTATGGACGATCATTATCGGAACGATCATGATAGCGATGGCTTTAGGCAATATCTACGGAGGAAGAGCTGCGGATAAGAACCCGAATCCCGACAGACTTTATGCAAGGATCATAATAGCGGCGATCTGGATCGCGGCGATTCCTGTTCTGGGCAAATACGTGATAATACTGATATCGGGACTTCTTATTTTCACCGTAAACAATAATTTCCTTATCGTGGCGGGATTTGTCGCATGTATGGTTATCTTCGTATTCCCTCTTTTCTTACTCGGAACGGTAACCCCTTCGCTTGTAAAATACACGGTCGACAATCTCGACAACAACGGAAAACTTGTCGGAAATCTTAATGCCGCAAATACCATCGGAAGCATTATCGGTACCTTTGTGCCGACATTCATAAGCATTCCGGCAGTAGGAACTTCGATCACGTTTCTTATTTTTGCGGGCATTCTTCTGATCCTCTGTCTCATCTACTTTATAACATCAAAGATCAGCATGAAAAAGATAAAGAGACTTCCCGTCGGAATGGTTATCTTTGTTCTCTGCTGCATATTCGGTCATAAAAGCAATTTTGCCTTCTGGCAGAACAACCTTATTTACGAGGGCGAGTCGATATACAACTATCTTCAGGTATACGAGGATGATAAGGCAACATATTTTTCGACAAACGTTCTCTTCGGAATACAGTCTGTTTATCTTAAGGAAAAAGGCCTGACCGGATACTACTACGATTTTGCGATGGCGGCTCCTTTTATGAGTGCCGTAAACGAAAAAGATTCGCTCGACATCCTTATCCTCGGAAACGGAACGGGAACTTTCGCAACACAGTGCGAAAGATATTTTGACAAGGATCTGAACATTACGGGTGTTGAGATAGATGAAAAGATAACGAAACTTGCAAGGGAGTATTTCGAACTTCCCGAAGACGTCAAAGTCGTAACTTACGACGGAAGAGCATATCTTAATGCTTCGGATGAAAAGTTTGACGTTATCATGGTCGATGCATATCAGGACATTACAATTCCTTTTCAGATGTCTTCAACGGAGTTTTTTACACTTGTAAAAGATCATCTTAAAGAAGACGGTGTAATGGTTGTTAACATGAACATGAAAAGTGACGGGGAAGGAAGCATCAATCAGTATCTCTCCGATACGATCTCAGGTGTATTTTCAGAAGTATACGGGGCGGATACTTTCGGCTCGACCAACAGGGAACTTTTTGCATCGAATAATCCAAAGATGATGGAAGTTTTTAATGAAAACGTGGAACTGGAAGAAGATCCGGAGCTTTTATGGATGATGGGTAAAGTATCCGAGAGACTCACACCTTACGAAAGCGGCAGTTATGTGATGACCGATGACAAAGCTCCGGTTGAGCTTCTCGGAATGAAAGTCATCGATGAGATAATTCAGACGGAAGTTTCATATTACAAAGAGATATATAAGGACGGCGGGATCAAAGCCGTCATAGATAACTTATAAGATTTTCAGGGTTTTGGGTTAAATGACACAGGAAGAGAAATTTAAAAAAATGACGACGGAACCTGTGCAGTCGCTTGTCGGAAAACTTGCGGTGCCGACTATCTTGAGCATGCTGGTCACGTCGTTTTACAATATGGTGGATACGTATTTCGTAGGCAAGATTAACACCTCCGCATCAGGTGCGGTAGGTGTTGTATTTTCGCTTATGGCGATCATACAGGCCTTCGGATTCATGTTCGGACACGGTTCTGGCAATTTCCTTGCAAGAAAACTCGGAGAGCAGAAAGAAGACGAAGCGGAAGTGATCGCCAATGCGGGATTCTTTTTCGCATTCTCCTTCGGCGTGATCTTTGCTGTCGTGGGACTTTTAAATCTTGACAGGCTTGCATATCTTTTAGGTTCGACCGACACGATCCTTCCGTATGCACGTTCATACATGGGACCGATCCTTATCGGCACGCCGTGGATGATGTCTTCGATAGTCTTAAACAACGAGATAAGATACCAGGGAAACGCCAAGACGGCGATGTTCGGGATCATGGCGGGTGCGGTAATAAACATCGGACTCGATCCGCTTTTGATGTTCGTCTTTAAACTCGGTATCATGGGCGCGGCACTGGCAACGATAAGCGGTCAGCTGGTGAGTTTCTTCCTGCTTCTTTTGGCAACAAGAAGAGCCGGAAATATAAGGATCACTTTAAAAAGAAATCCTTTTGCTTTTAAATATCTCTGGGAGATCGTTTCGGGCGGACTTCCTTCTTTATTCAGACAGGGTTTAGCGAGCATCTCCACGATAATGCTCAATACGGTTTCCAAAAATGTTGCGGGACCGGAGATCGCGGATGCGGTCATAGCGGGCATGGCGATCGTAGGTAAGATAAGCATGTCGCTTAATTCCACGGTCATCGGATTCGGACAGGGCTTTCAGCCCGTGTGCAGCTTTAATTACGGTGCATCGAAATATAAGCGCGTAAAAGATGCTTTCTTATATTCCGTAAAAGTCTGTGCGGCGCTTATGTTTGCGGTAACGATCCTCTGCTTTGCTTTCGCACCTTACATTGTCGCACTTTTCAGAAAAGGCGATCCGATGGTAATAGAAGTCGGTTCGTTTGCACTTCGTGCACAGTGCATAACATACGTGTTCGGAGTGTGGATCATTTTAACGAACATGCTCCTTCAGGCTTCGGGCAGGGCATTCGGAGCAACGCTCATTTCATCCTGCCGTTCGGGACTCTGCTTTATTCCCGTGATCCTTATCCTTCCGCAGTTTTTCGGACTTACGGGTGTGCAGATATCACAGGCGGTTGCGGATATGATAGCTTTCTGCGTATCGCTTTTCGGGGGACTTTTCTTCTTAAAGAAGCTGGATGCGATGGAAAGAGAGAATGCAGCAGGCGAATAAAACCTTAGTGTTATATTTATTTTAAATATGGTATAATAAGCACAATCTTTTGACCTAAGGAGGGGGATAACATGACAGTTACAAATGATATTAAATACGTGGGCGTTAACGACCATAAGATAGACCTTTTTGAAGGGCAGTATGATGTGCCCAACGGAATGGCATACAACTCATATCTGATCGTTGATGACAAGATCGCGATCATGGATACGGTTGATAAAAATTTCACGCATGAGTGGCTCGACAATGTGGAAAAGGCCCTTGCGGGAAGAAAACCCGATTACCTTGTTGTTCAGCATATGGAGCCGGATCATTCCGCAAATATAGTTAATTTCATGAACGCGTATCCGAATGCGACGATCGTTTCTTCATCAAAGGCATTTACGATGATGATGAATTTCTTCGGCAAAGATTTCGAAGACAGAAGAGTCGTTGTGGGCGAGGGAGATACCCTTTCACTCGGAAAGCATACTCTTAACTTCGTTACCGCACCCATGGTTCACTGGCCCGAAGTACTCATGACTTACGATTCATGCGACAAAGTTCTTTTCTCGGCAGACGGCTTCGGTAAATTCGGTGCTCTCGATGTTGAAGAAGACTGGGCATGCGAGGCAAGACGCTACTACTTTGGGATCGTAGGCAAATACGGCGCACAGGTTCAGGCTGTTCTTAAAAAAGCAGCTGGTCTTGATATACAAATCATATGTCCTCTTCACGGACCCGTTTTAAGCGAGAATCTGGGTTATTATCTTAACCTTTACAATATATGGTCATCATACGGTGTTGAAACAGACGGTATTTTCGTGGCATATACTTCCGTTTACGGTCATACGAAAAAAGCCGTTGAACTCCTTGTTGACAAGTTAAAAGCAAACGGATGTCCCAAAGTGGCCGTTGCGGATCTTGCAAGAGAAGATATGGCTGAGGCTGTTGAAGATGCATTCAGATACGGAAAGATCGTCCTTGCAACAACCACATACAATGCCGAGATATTCCCTTTCATGAGAGAGTTCATTAATCACCTTACCGAAAGAGGATTTAAGAACAAGACCATCGGACTTATCGAGAACGGTTCCTGGGCACCTCTTGCAGCAAAGACCATGAAGGGCATGCTCGAAGGATGCAAGAATTTAACATTTACGGATACAACAGTTAAGATCCTTTCCGCTTTAAATGATGAGAGCAAGGCACAGATCGAAGCCATGGCAGACGAACTCTGCATGGATTACAAGGCACAGAAATCCGAAACCGCAAACAAGAACGATCTGACGGCACTCTTTAAGATCGGATACGGACTTTATGTTGTTACTTCAAATGACGGAAAGAAAGACAACGGTCTTATCGTCAATACGATCTCACAGGTTACAAGTTCGCCCAACCGTGTTGCGGTCTGCATCAACAAAGAAAACTATTCTCATCACGTGATCAAGCAGACAGGCATCATGAATGTCAACTGTCTTTCGGTTGAGGCACCCTTCTCGGTATTCGAATCCTTCGGATTCCGTTCGGGAAGAAACGTTGACAAATTCGAGAACGAAAAAGATTCGCTTCTTCGTTCCGACAACGGTCTCGTATTCCTTTCGAAATACATTAACGCATTCATGTCATTAAAGGTTGAGCAGTATGTAGATCTGGACACTCACGGAATGTTCATCTGTACGGTAACCGAAGCGAGAGTTCTTTCCGATAAGGAAACAATGACTTACACATACTATCAGGCAAACGTTAAACCCAAGCCCGAAACAGAAGGCAAGAAGGGTTATGTATGCAAGGTCTGCGGATATGTTTACGAAGGCGACGAACTTCCCGATGATTTCGTATGTCCTTTATGCAAACACGGCGCAGCGGATTTTGAACCGATAGGATAATATATTTTTTCATCACTGAATCGATCACTCATACAGAGGGCCGCCGGCATTTTTGTATGAGTGATTTTTAAAATAAAAATTTTTTGTAACATTTTTTTCTTACGCCTGTTTATATTACAGAAGGCAAGGTAAAACAATGAGTATCGATACATCCAGGGACATGGAGGAAATATACTTAAGATATTGTATCCCCCTTAAAAAGTACGCCGTTTCGATATGCCACGATCCGATCCTTGCGGATGATCTGGTGAGCGAAACATTTTACAGGGCGATAAAAAATATCGATTCTTTTAAAGAAGGCAACCTGTTCGGATGGTTATGCACGATTGAGAAGAATGTATATTTCAACCATCTTAAGAAAAAAGAGAATATGAATGTTTCGCTTGATGACGAGAACTTCCCGGAATATGCTTCTTCAAGCAATGTCGAAGACGAGGTCATAAAGGCAGCAGAGAGGGCGAGATTAAAGAAGTGCATCGAATCGCTTTCCGAAACGGAGAGAGAAGTAGTCACATTAAGAACTCAGTCGGGCCTGTCCTTTAAAGAGATCGGAGATGTAATGCATAAGAGCGAGAACTGGGCAAGAGTTACATTCTACAGGTGCAAGGAAAAATTGAAAGGAATGATGAGCGATGAAGAATGAAATATGTTATCTTATTGAGGATTTGATTCCGTCGTATATAGATGAGGTTGTTACGGATGAAAGCAAAAACATAATGGATGAGCATTTTAAGACTTGTAAGGAATGCAGGAAAAAGCTTGAAGCCATGAGGGGCGATGTGATCCCCGAGGCCGAAGTTAAGGATGCCGATCTTTATGACAAGGAACTGCTTAAGAAAGTCAGCGACAGCGTTAAGAAAAAGACCGACCGTTCAAATTATACGGCGATCGCTGCAATAGTTCTTGCGGTTATCATCTTTGCGGTCATGTTCCTTCCTTTTATTCCGGTTTCTCCTTCAAAACTTACTGTCGATGTTCAGGTTGATACCGAGGAAAACGGCAAATTGCAGTTTGGCGACAGAAAAGGAAACTTTGAATACTGGACGGGCATATCAGATACGGCAGTCCTTCTTTATCCCGAAGACAAACAGAAGGAATTCGACGACATGACATTCAGGGAGATCACGGCTGAAGGAGCGGGAGACATGCTTATGGCTTTATCCGATAAGTATGATTCCTTTGAAGGAATAAACGTTGTCAGAATAAGCAGCAGATATGTGATCAAAAGATACAGAACAACAGTTGAAACCGATCAGAACGGACAGAACGTATTCGTTGTAAAAGGCGTAAGAACATCTCTTGCGGGAATGCTTCTTTCAGGCAGGGATTCCGAAAATACGGTTACCGTTATCAATTTCGACAAGTTTGATACGGTTACCTATAAGAAAACGGGCCCGAAAGCAAAAGTCCTCTGGAAAGAATAAAGTTAAACTTAATTTCCGGCATTTGCGTAATCGTTGAGTTTCACTTGTAAAATTGATATAATATGGTGCGAAAGCGTAATCTTTCGCACCATTTTTTTATCGGAGCCAAAATGAAAAAGACCGTTCTCAAAAATGCGATAATTCTTGTCTTAATGCCTGTACTGGGCCTTTTTCTTATGTTCCTGGTACACCTTCTTCCCGTTGAAGGAATGAAGGAGAATGTTTATTCATCCATGGATTCCCTGACCAAAGAGTTTACCGATGAGCTTGCGATAGACGGATACAACGCTTCTCTTATCGGAAATTTTACCGACAGTCTCATGACGGAATTTGCGGTCTACGATTCCCCGCATTCGGTTTTTGAACAGGTAATGTTCATGTACAGGAAGGAGTCCTGTCCCGACGGCGGATGGTGGCCGGGCGTATCTCTTACCGATTATCTTTACGGGAATCCACAGCCTGTGGAAGTTGAATATTCCAGATACTGGCACGGTTATCTTGTTTTTTTAAAACCGATGTTTCTTATCTGTTCTTTAAATTCCGTACGGCTTTTTAATTCGATATTCCAGATCGTTCTTTTATCGGCAGCACTTATCGGTTTAAGTAAAAACGGTCATTCAAAAGTGGCGATCGCATTTGCGGCATCCATGCCCTTTATGTACTTCTTCAGTTCTTTTGCATCTTTGTCGTTAAGCATATGCATGTACATACTTCTTGTCGAAATGATCCTGATCGGATTCTTTAATGATAAATTCAGATCGGGATACGGCTATGTGACATTTTTTATAATAGCGGGCTCGTCGGTCGCGTTCTTTGATTTTCTCACTTATCCGTTAGTGACTCTCGCAATCCCGCTTTGCACCGTTTTATGCATTAACGAAGAAGAAAACCTAAAAAAAAGCTTCCTTAACATTCTCACGAATTCACTTTCATGGGGCATCGGATATATTTATATGTGGGCATCGAAATGGGTGCTTGCCGTGATCTTTACCGGAAACAATACGATAAAAGATGCACTGGATACGGTGTCTCTTCGTACTTCGAACGTTCCGGGAGAAGGAAGGATCAAAGGGTATCTGACCTGTCTTAAATCAAATCTTTCGCCTTTTGCAAACAGAGCATATGCATGTTTATTTATATGCATTTTAATATATATTGCAGTTAATCTGATATCAGAGTTAAAAAAGAAGAACAGCCTCTCGGCATGCAGACTTGTGCCGGCACTTGTTATCGGAATGATTCCGTTTGTATGGTGGTTCGTGACGCTTAATCACTCAAGCGAACACTGGATGTTTACCTGCAGGATCTTTGCCGTAAGCATCTTTTCGATTGTCTGTGCGTTCAGCGCATGTACGAAAAAAAGGGAAGAAGAGAAAACCCGATAGATTATGAAGAAGAGCAAAAGATTTTCAGCAAGAAACATAATACTGATCTATTCTTTTATGGTTTTGATCGTTGTCGCAATATCAGTTGCGGTTTCGGTATATTATTCCAATTCCATTAAGAAAAGAACCGTATCCGACAAGGAAAGTTATGACAGATACTACGTAATGATCCCGGGAGATTCCGAAGAGGATCTGTGGCAGTCAATCTATAAAGGAGCACAGGATACCGGAAAAGAAAACGGCGTGTGCGTGGATCTTTTGGGAGAGAATCTTTCGAAGAATTACAGCGAAGCCGAACTTATGGAGATAGCGATAGCATCGGATGTGGACGGAATCATCGTTTACGCAAACGAGAGCGAGGAAATGGTCGATCTTATAAACCGAGCAACGGATAAGGGAATACCTGTTGTGACGGTAATGGGCGATAATCCCGTTTCGAAAAGATGCTGCTTCGTAGGTGTCGGAAGTTACAACATGGGAAGAGAATACGGAAAGCAGTTGGTTAAGCTTGCGAGAGAACAGGAACTTTCGCATACCACCGCTTCCACGCATATGAACGATAAACTGGATGTTACCGTTTTAGTCGATTCGTATTCGGATAATTCCAATCAGAATCTTGTATGGTCCGGAATTCAGAATGCCGTGGAAACGGAGAATAACACACAGACCAAGATCAATCTTTCGCTTCAGTATCTTGATAACAGAAGCCCTTTTACAGTGGAAGAAGCGATCCGAGACATGTTCCGTTCGCAGGAGCTTGCGGATGTTATCGTCTGCCTCAACGAAACCGATACAAACTGCGTTTATCAGTCCATGCTCGATTACAACAAAGCGGGTAAAGCAGCCGTTTTGGGATATGGTGATTCCGAATCGGTTCTTCGAGGAATCAACCGAAACAATATTTATTTTACCATGGCCGTGGATTCATACGGAGTGGGGGAGGACTGCGTAAAAGCTCTTGATGAATTTATCGAATTAGGTAATACCAACCAGTACAATATGGCTGTGATCACTCCGATAGACAAGGGAAATGTTGAAGATTACATGAATGAATCGACGGAGGTGCAGCAATGAGAAGTAAACTCAGATTAAAAGTTGTGCCTCTTCAGCTTAAGTTAAGTATTGTATTCATTCTGGCGAGTCTTATCATTTTCATCGTTAACGCAATGCTGGTTTTAGGGATCAATAATCTTACTCTTGATATGGATTCCGTATACCGTGACAACTTAAGACTTAACGAACTGACCATGGCGCTTGACAATGTTCAGAACAATATGACCGAGTATCTTAATACAAAGACCACCGATTCGCTTGAGCTGTACTACAAATCCGCACAGGAATACTCTTACATGATCTCGGAACTCAACACAAACATAAGCGACGATAAATACGACATCATGGAAAGAGACATAAGAAACATGTCCGAAGATTATCTTCTGGCAACGCAGAATGCGATCGAAGCAAAGCGTGGACGTAACGTTGAAAAATACAGTGCGGAATACGACAAAGCCGGAAGACTTTACGATTATATAAATACTTATATTACCAGTCTTAATAATGAACGATTCAAAAGCAATTCCGAGAACTTTACCCAGCTGATAAAAGAATTCAGATTTTTCGAGATCGTCAGCATGGCCGTCATGCTCGGTGCGATCATAAGCAGTTCGGTATTCGTTATAGGTTTTACGAGCAGTATCATCGGACCTGTCAAGAAACTTGCCGTGGCAGCGGATGAAGTCGGTAAAGGTAATTTCGAGATCGATACGCTTGAGATCACTTCAAGAGACGAAGTCGGTGTCGTTACGGGTGCTTTTAACAAGATGGTCGTCAGTATAAGACAGTACATCGAGCAGATAAAAGAAAACATGGAACATGAGAGGCAGATGCAGGAAAAAGAACTTCGTATCGAAGCCACGCTTAAGGATGCCCAGCTTAAATACCTGCAGACTCAGATCAACCCCCATTTCCTTTTTAATACCCTTAATGCGGGCGCACAGCTTGCCATGATGGAGGAGGCGCAGAGAACTTACGATTACATTCAGAACACAGCGGAATTCTTCAGATACAATGTTCGCGAAGGAAACACCACGGTTCTTCTCGAAGACGAGATAACACTCATCGATCATTATATTTATATTTTAAACGTTCGTTTCTCGGGAGACATCCATTATGAGAAGAGCATCGAAACGGATATAAGCGGCGTATACATGCCCAGCATGATCTTACAGCCCATAGTCGAGAATTCAGTCAATCACGGCATAAAAGAAATGGAAGGAAAGGGCAGGATCTCCTTAAGGGTATATCACGACGGAGACAGAGTTGCGGTAAGCATCAAAGACAACGGAATCGGAATGACGCAGGATATCATAGACAAAGTATTAAGCGGCAAACTGACCGACGAGGAAAAACCCGCACCTGCGGGCGCACACGGAATCGGAATGGATAACGTTATCAAGAGACTTAAACTTTTTACCGACAGAGAGGACAGCGTTATGATAAAGAGTGCCGGAGAGAATGAAGGCACCGAAGTTATTATCAGGCTCAACATCGGAGGTGAAGCGGATGTATAAAATAATGCTTGCGGATGATGAAGGGATCGTTATAGATTCTCTTAAATTCATCCTGGAAAAAGAGTTCGGCAAGGATTGCATGATCGAATATGCCAAGACCGGAAGAAGCGTTATTGAACTGGCGGAGAATTTCAGACCGGACATTGCGATCATGGATATACAGATGCCCGGAATAAACGGTATCGATGCCATGAGGGAGATCCGTTTAAACAATAAAGACGTAATTTTTATCGTTATGAGTGCGTACGATAAATTTGATTATGCCACCGAGGCTATCAAGCTCGGAGTTCTTGATTACATCACCAAGCCGATGGAAAAGAACCGTATTTTATCCGTTGTAAAAAGAGCAATGGAGATCATCGACAGGGAAAGAGCCAAAAGAAGCAATGACCTTATGGTAATGGAAAAACTCGAGATGGTCATTCCGATGCTTGAAAGCGGACTTATCTACAGTATCTTTTTACAGGATAAGTTCTCGGAAGAAGCATTAAACTACAAAACTATACTGGGTATAAAAGAAGAGTACGGATATATGATGAGCGTTGTCTGCGGTGACAGCGACGGCGAATCCAATCTTACCAATGCGGTAGGAACCGGTGTAAGACTACAGAACCATTATGCGGAATTAAGAGCTTATCTTAAAGATTTCTGCGGCGGAATAGTCGGAAACGTAATGTCCAACAAAGTGGCAGTTCTTGTTCCCTGCGAATCTCCCGACATGGAATACGCAAAGAGAAACGAACTGATTGAAAAGACCAGGGAATTTGCCGGGATGCTTCAGAGAAAACTCGGCGTTGATTTTAAAATAGGGATCGGAGGCGTCAAGGAATTCTCCAAGATGAACGAATCGTACGACGAAGCTCTGGTGGCTTTGGTAAACGGTTCCGGAAGAGTGGCTCACGCGGACGATCTGGACATAAGATGCGGATATGAGGAAAACTATCCCGTTAATATAGAGAACAAACTTTTTGAAACCGTTGAAAAGGGAGATTATGCCGGAGCAGGCAATTATGCAGGTCAGTTCTTCTCATGGATGGAAGACAATTTCCCCGACAGTTTAATGGATATCCGTCTTAAGATCCTTGAGTTTGTTTTATATGCCGAAAGACTTCTTTATGTTAAGGGTGGAAATACATATGAATTCAAGAGCCGTACGGATTATCTTCCGAGCGTATTAAATACGGATAACCTTGAAGACTTAAGAAAATGGTTCATCGATAAGATAATAGAGATAACACAGAAAGTCGAGAACAACAAAACCGACAAGTCCGAAAGCCTTATCGAGAAAGCGGAAGCATTTATCAACCGCAATTACATGAAGGATCTTTCACTGGAAGACATTTCAAGATACTGCAACATAAGTTCCTATTATTTCAGCAAACTTTTCAAACAGGAAACCGGCGAGAATTATGTAGAGTATCTTAATAAAGTAAGGATCGGTAACGCAAAGAAGATGCTTTCCGAATCGGATGTATCAATAAAAGAGATCTGCTACTCGGTAGGTTTCTCGGATCCGAATTATTTTTCGAGAGCATTCAAAAAATATGAGGGCGTTACCCCGAGCGAATTCAAAGATGCGAACATGTAATTACATATATATTATTAAAGGTCTGAAAAAATGAATGTATTTATTAATGGAAAAAGAAACAGAAGGATCACCAAAACGATATCGCTGCTTTTATCGGCTTTAATGATTATCGGAATTAACTTTGCATGTACTCCGAACGAGACGGAGATCAAAAAAGAAAACGTTGTAAAAGAAGACAAGATAAGCATAGGCATGGCTTTCGACTCTTTTGTAATAGAACGCTGGCAGAGGGACAGAGACGTATTTGTATCGACTGCCAAAGAAATGGGTGCGGAAGTGAATGTTCAGAATGCCAACGGAGATATCGACGAGCAGAAAAAACAGATACAGTATTTTATCGATAATGACGTGGATGTCATCGTTATAATATGCATCGATGCGGATTCTCTGTCCGAAGAGGTTCAGAAGGCAAGGAATGCCGGAATAAAAGTTATAGCTTATGACAGAATAATAAGAAACTCTAATATCGATCTTTACATTTCCTTTGACAATAAGACCGTAGGCGCACAGATGGGCAATGCTCTGGTCGAAAGCGGATTAAAAGAAGGCGACGATGTTATAATGATCGGCGGTTCGCCCGTTGACTACAATGTTCCGGCTCTGGAAGAGGGTTTTATGGAAGTAATGAAGGAAAACAATATCACGATCTCCGATGTTACTCATTGTGATGCATGGAAAGCCGAACTGGCTACAGACTATATGAATGCAAATGCCGACAAAGTCTCCGAAGCCGAAGCGATCATGTGCGGCAACGATTATATTGCGAGCAAGGTCGTATCTGCACTTGCCGAACAGAGACTTGCGGGCAGCATTAAAGTAACGGGACAGGATGCCGATCTTGAAGCCTGCCAGAGAATTGTCGAAGGCACGCAGCTTATGACCGTATACAAACCCGTGGACGATCTGGCAAAGAGAGCAGCGGAGTGTGCCATCAAGATGGCGAAGGGAGAAGACATCGGTGCCGAGGAGACCATCAATGACGGAAAATATGACGTTCCTTACATAAGCCTGACACCCATTCCCGTTAATGCCGAGGATATGGATGAGATCATCATAGGGAGCGGTTTCCATACAAGAGAGGACGTATATCTTAACGCAAGATAAGTTTTATAGCATTATTTTGGTATTTAAAGCGTATGCTGACAAAAAAATGATAGCATACGCTTTTTTTGTTTTTTAAAGTTATCAAAAAAGTGAAGAATGTTGCAAATTATTTTGAAAAAAGGTGTGGTAATGTTTAATTGTAGTCATGAACTAACATTTCAAATTTTATGGGAGGTAAAGAAATGAAAAAGAAATTACTCAGTGTTCTTCTTGCAGCTGGTATGATGGCATCCTTACTTGTTGGATGTACTGCAGGCGGATCAGGCAACAAGAAAGTCGGCGTTGCAATGCCTACAAAGGATCTTCAGAGATGGAACCAGGATGGTGCCAACATGGAATCTCAGCTTAAGGCTGCTGGTTATGATGTAGATCTTCAGTACGCATCAAACGATATCAACACACAGGTTACACAGATTGAAAACATGATCACATCTGGTTGTGATGTTTTGGTTATCGCTTCTATCGACGGTGATTCACTCGGAACAGTTCTTGAACAGGCTAAGCAGAAAAACATTCCCGTTATCGCTTATGACCGTTTGATCATGAACTCTGACGCAGTTACATACTACGCAACATTCGATAACTACATGGTTGGTACAAAGCAGGGCCAGTACATCGAAGAGCAGTTAGGTCTTAAAGAAGGCAAAGGACCTTACAACATGGAAATCTTCACAGGTGACCCCGGTGACAACAACGCAAGATTCTTCTACGGCGGTGCTATGGACGTTCTTAATCCTTACATCGAAAACGGCCAGATCGTAGTTCCTTCAGGACAGATCGATTTCGATACAGTTGCAACAGCTAACTGGGCTTCAGATGCAGCACAGTCAAGAATGGAAGCTATCATTTCTTCCAACTACGCTAACGGAACACAGCTTGATGCAGTTCTCTGCTCAAACGACTCTACAGCATTTGGTGTTACAAACGCACTCGTAGCTAACTACACAGGCGCATATCCTATCATCACCGGTCAGGACTGCGATATCGCTAACGTTAAGAACATGCTTGCAGGAAAGCAGTCAATGTCTATCTTCAAAGATACACGTACACTTGCTTCCAAGACAGTTGAAATGGTTGACGCTATCCTTAAGGGAACAAAAGCTCCCGTTAACGATGAGGAAACATACAACAATGGTGTTAAGGTTGTTCCTTCATACCTTTGCGAGCCCGTATTCGCAGACGTTAACAACTACGAAGAATTGTTAATCAAGTCCGGATATTACAAGGCAGAAGATCTTCAGTAATAATCCAAGCTAAACAGTAGTTTTACTCTTTACAACATAAGTTAAGTCCCCTTTTCTCATGACTATATAAAAGGGGACTTAACTATGTAAAAACAAAATCGGAAAAACAGTGGCAGAAATGAAAAACATTAGGTAGAAACAGGAGGGATAAAATTGGCCAAAATATTACTTGAAATGCACAATATTACCAAGTTATTCCCGGGCGTTAAGGCACTTGACAATGTCAATCTGCAGGTTGAAGAAGGAGAGATCCACGCACTCGTTGGTGAAAACGGAGCCGGCAAATCGACATTAATGAACGTTTTAAGTGGTATTTATCCTTACGGAAGTTACGAAGGAAAGATCATTTACGACGGCAAAGAATGCAAATTCACGAACATTAAGGACAGCGAGGCTCTCGGAATAGTAATCATTCATCAGGAACTCGCACTTATTCCTTATATGACAATCGGAGAAAACATGTTCCTCGGAAACGAGCAGGGACATTCATTCAAGATTGATTGGGCTGAAACATACGGTAAGAGCGACGAATACTTAAGAACGGTAGGACTTAAAGAATCATCGCGTACCTTAATCAAAGATATAGGTGTTGGTAAGCAGCAGCTGGTTGAAATCGCAAAAGCTCTTGCAAAACACGCAAAACTTCTTATTCTTGACGAGCCTACATCGTCACTTAACGAAACGGAATCACAGGATCTTTTGGATTTACTCTTAAGATTCAAACAGGAAGGACTTACTTCCATCATTATTTCTCACAAGCTTAACGAAATATCATACGTTGCGGACAAGATCACTGTCGTCAGAGACGGTTCCACGATCGAAACCCTGGTTAAAGGTGTTGATGATATTTCCGAAGCAAGGATCATCAAAGGAATGGTTGGACGTGAACTTACCGACAGATTCCCCAAGAGAGAGAAAAACATCGGCGACGTTAACTTCGAAGTTATTGACTGGAATGTTTATCATCCTCTCTATTCGGAGAAAAAGGTCATCGATCACGTAAGTATCAAAGCCAAGAAAGGCGAGATCCTCGGAATATCCGGACTTATGGGAGCCGGCCGTACGGAATTCGCAATGAGCGTATTCGGAAAGAGTTACGGTGAGAGGATTTCAGGCAGGATCATAAAAGACGGCCAGGAACTGCATCTTAACACGGTTCACGATGCGATCAAAGCCAAACTTGCATATGTTACCGAAGACAGAAAAGGAAACGGTCTCATATTAAGTAATTCGATCAAGTTCAACACGACACTTGCAAATCTGGACGGTGTCAGCACGAATTCCGTAATCAACAAAGACAAGGAATACGGTGTTGCGGTTGAATACAAAGAAAAACTCAGAACCAAATGTCCTACGGTTGAACAGTTTGTAGGAAACTTAAGCGGTGGTAACCAGCAGAAAGTTCTTCTTGCAAAATGGATGTTCGCCGACCCGGACGTTCTCATTCTCGATGAGCCTACGCGTGGTATTGACGTAGGTGCCAAATACGAGATTTACTGCATTATGAATCAGCTTGCAACCGAAGGAAAAACAGTTATCATGATTTCCTCGGAAATGCCCGAACTACTCGGTATGTGTGACAGAATTTATGTCATGAACGAAGGAAGAATAGTAGGAGAGATGGACGGAGACGTTGCTACTCAGGAATCCATCATGGAATGCATTATGAGAAGCGATAATGCGGAAAACAATTTTGCTAAAGAAGGAGAAGAGTAATGGAAAAAAAGAACGACAATGCAAAAGTCATTGAGTTTATCAAAAAATACGCAATGGTTATTGTTCTTGCTTTGGTTTTGGTATTCTTTGCATTCACTACCAAAGGTAAGATACTTTTACCCAATAACATAAGTAACATTATTTCACAGAACGCCTACGTATTCGTTTTGGCAACCGGTATGCTGTTATGTATCTTAACAGGTGGTAACATCGATCTTTCGGTAGGATCGGTTGTCTGCTTCGTAGGTGCTGTCGGTGCAACACTTATGACTGCAGCCAGAATGCCCTGGCCCATCGCAGTATTAGTCATGTTTACTATCGGAACGCTGATCGGTGCAACACAGGCTTTCTGGATCGCATATGTAAGAATCCCGCCGTTCATCGTATCCCTCGCCGGAATGCTTATCTTCAGAGGACTTTCAAACGTAGTTCTCGGCGGACTTACGGTATCCTTAAACGGTGATGCCTATGTTGGATTTATTAAATTCTTCGGTGGTGGAGCTGACTGCTACGTTCCCGACTTCATCGCTAAACTTTTGAAATTAAACATTTCGGTAAATGTTACATGTATCGTAGTAGGCATTGCAGCGCTTGCAATATACCTTGCTCTGGAAATCACCGGAAGACTTAAGAGACTTGCAAAGAAATACGAAGTAGATAAACTTGTACCCTGGATCATAAAGCTTACACTTATCTCTGCAGTTATCATAGCAGTTACGATCCTGCTTTCACTTTTCAAGGGTATTCCTTCGGTTCTCATTATCGTTATGATAGTAATCGTTATTTACACATACATTACTTCAAATACAACCGTAGGCCGTTACTTCTATGCTGTAGGTGGTAACGAAAAAGCAACAAAGCTTTCAGGTATCAATACAAACAAGACATTCTTCCTTGCATATACAAACATGGGATTCCTTGCAGCACTTGCAGGTATGATCACGATCGCACGTATGACATCTGCTCAGCCTACATACGGACAGAACTACGAAATGGACGCTATCGCATCCTGTTTCATCGGTGGTGCATCCGCATACGGCGGAATCGGTACGGTTCCCGGAGCTATCATCGGTGCTACATTGATGGGTGTTATCAACCTCGGTATGCTTATCATGGGTGTAGACCAGAACATGCAGAAGGTTGTTAAAGGTTTGGTTCTTCTTGCAGCAGTTATCTTCGACGTAGTATCCAAGAGAGGCTTCAAGATTATTGCAAAGAACTAATCAATAAGTGTAAATAGGTGTAATAACATATAGGAGCCAGGCACGCTTTGCGAGCCTGGCACCTTTTTGTATCAGTGC
>CACZOG010000091.1 GCA_902782715.1 uncultured Lachnospiraceae bacterium
ACATATCTGTTCTTGTCTTTCGCAAGAGCATTCACTGATTTATTGCCTTTTTCAACGATGATGCTTCGAATGATAAGTTCGAAAACACAGTCGCCTATAAAAGCAAAAGTTAAAGGATTGTATGTTCTTATGTCAACCGATTCGATATCGAAACTTTGATTGATCAAACTGAGAAAACCTTTTTCATTGCTGATGATCTCGTTTAGATCGATTTCAGCTGCGTTATCGTATTCTGTATTATTTATGTCAATCATTAAACTCTCTTCCACTTAACGCCTTCTCTTGTATCTTCAATGGCGATGCCTTTTTCGAGAAGTTCCGCTCTGATGGCATCAGCCTTGGCATAATCTTTTGCCTTCTTTGCTTCGGCACGTTCCTCTATCTTACCAAGAACATAGCTTTCAAGTTCGCTGTCGTTGTTTTCTTCTTTCTTGATCGCCTCACCTTCAAGAAGTCCCAGTGAAAGAACCTTGTCAAAGCTTCCGATAAGAGCCTTCTTGGTGGCATCATTTGTATCTGCCTTAAGAGCATCATAAACAATGGTTATTGCCATGGATGTATTTAAGTCATCCGATAAAGCTTCTTTGAATTTTGCATCGTATTCCTCGAAAACTTTAACATCAACTTCACCGTCATCCTTAAGGTTTGCAACCCTGTTGAGAAGCTTGATATATGCAGATGATACGTTATCAAGTGTATCAAATGAGAATTCCAGAGGCTTACGGTAATGTGACTGTAAGCAGAACATTCTGTAAGCAAGAGGCGAATATCCTTTTTCTTCAAGAAGAGATACCGTAAGGAAATCACCCTTTGATTTACTCATCTTTCCGTTCTTGTCGATCAGGTGATGAACATGGAACCAGTAGTTGCACCACTTATGTCCGAGATAGCTTTCCGACTGTGCGATCTCATTTGTATGATGAGGGAAAATATTATCTACGCCGCCGCAGTGGATATCCATGTATTCTCCGAGATGCTTCATACTGATGCATGAGCACTCTATATGCCATCCGGGATATCCGTATCCCCAGGGGCTGTCCCATTTAAGTTCCTGATCGTCGAATTTGGACTTTGTGAACCAGAGAACGAAGTCGCTCTTGTTTCTCTTGTTTTCGTCGACATCAACGTCATCACGAACGCCTTCAAGAAGTTCGGTTTCTTTCTGATTGGCAAATACGTAATATTCCTTAAGTTTGGATGTATCAAAATAAACATTGTCTCCGGAAATATATGCGTATTCTTTCTCAAGAAGAACTTCGATCATATGAATGAATTCTGAAATGCAGTTGGTCGCAGGTTCTACAACATCGGGTGTCTTGATGTTAAGTTTTCCCGCATCCGAGAAGAATGCATCGGTATAGAATTTGGCAATATCCATAACCGACTTATGCTCTCTCTTTGCACCTTTGAGCATTTTATCTTCACCTGTATCGGCATCGGATGTAAGATGTCCGACATCAGTGATATTCATAACTCTTTTTACATCGTATCCGATGTATCTGAGTGTTTTTTCCAAAACATCTTCCATAATGTAGCTTCTTAAGTTACCGATATGAGCATAATGGTATACAGTAGGGCCGCATGTATACATTGCAACCTTTCCTTCTTCATTAGGCTTAAAATCTTCAACTCTTTTGGTAAGCGTATTGTAAATCTTCATATCTTTTCTCCAAATCCAAGAATATTAAAAAGAACTCTTTTTTCACAATCTATAATAATACACCAAATTGCCCGTATAATCAACCTTTCGGGGATTTTAGGACATATTTGTTTTTTCACAAAACTTTCATTCTTCAAACCCTTTTATTTCGTTGTATAAAATATCAAATTTCCGTATAATGTTAGATAAGTTCTAAAAGAAAAATTGGAGGGTTTTTATGAAATCTAGTGAAGAAATCAAACAGATTGTATCCACTCTGACACTCGAAGAAAAAGCATCTCTTTGTTCGGGGCTTACATTCTGGTTTACCAAAGATATCCCCGAGAAAGGAATACCCAAGATCATGGTTTCGGACGGTCCTGTCGGATTAAGAAAACAGGATCTTAAAGGTGATCATCTCGGAATGAACGATTCGATCAAAGCTGTCTGCTTCCCTGCAGGCGTCGGCATGGCTGCAACTTTTAACAAAGAACTTTATAAAGAAATGGGCGAAGCACTCGGTGAAGAATGCAGAGCCGAAGACGTTGCCGTTATTTTAGGACCGGCAGTTAACATCAAGCGTTCTCCTCTATGCGGAAGAAACTTCGAATACTTATCCGAAGATCCTTTCGTAGCAAGCGAAATGTCGACTTCATATATCAAGGGAGTTCAGAGCAAACATGTCGGAACATCCATTAAGCATTTTGCGGTTAACAACATGGAAACAAGACGTTTTTCCGCATCAAGCAACTTATCCGAGCGTGCTTTCAGAGAGATCTATCTTGCCGCTTTTGAAGGTCCCATAAGAAATGCCAAGCCCTGGACCGTAATGTGCTCCTACAACAGGATCAACGGAGAACTCGCAAGTGAAAACAAATATCTTTTAACCGATATTTTAAGACATGAATGGGGCTTCGAAGGAAATGTCGTATCCGACTGGGGTGCAGTAAGCAACAGAGCAAAAGCATTAACAAACGGTCTTAATCTCGAAATGCCCACATCATACGGCGAAAATGACAGAGAGCTTGTTAAAGCCGTAGAGGAAGGCAAACTTGACGAAAAGATCCTTGATGCAAATGTTGAATCACTCCTTAAACTCATCTTCGAAGGATATGATAATATAGGCAATTCATCCGAGTTCGTTTTCGACAGAGACAAACATCACGACCTCGCTGCAGAGATCGCTGCGGAAACATTTGTACTTCTTAAAAACGAAGAGAACACTCTTCCTCTTAAAAAAGATGCTAAGATCGCTGTTATCGGCGCATACGCCAAGACTCCCAGATATCAGGGTGGCGGATCAGCACATATCAACTGCCATAAGATCGTCGGATTCCTTGATGCATGCAAAGAAAACGGTTTAAGCAATATTTCATATGCACAAGGCTTCTCCGGCACGGCTGATGATTTCAGTGAAGCTTTATGTGAAGAAGCCGTAAACAACGCAAAAGATGCAGATGTGGCACTTATTTTCGCAGGACTTCCCGATATCTTCGAATCTGAAGGCTATGACAGAAAGCATATGCAGATGCCAAAATGTCAGTTAAAGGTTATTGAAGAAGTTTCAAAGGCCGCAAAGAAGGTCGTAATAGTTCTTCATAACGGTTCACCCATTGAAATGCCTTTTGCAGATAAAGCTGATGCCATCCTCGAATGCTATCTCGGCGGACAAGCTGTCGGCAAAGCTCAGTTTGATGTCATCTTCGGAGACAAATCTCCCAGCGGACGTCTTGCAGAAACATTTCCCATTAAGCTTGAAGACAATCCTTCATACTTAAACTTCCCGGGAACGCTCAACAATGTTAACTACTGCGAAGACATTTTCGTCGGATACAGATATTATGACAAAAAGAAAATGAACGTACTCTTCCCCTTCGGCTTCGGATTATCCTATTCGGAATTCAGATATGATAATCTTAAGATCTCAAAAGATGAGATCAACGCAGGTGATGAATTAAACGTTTCGGTTGACATAACTAATATCGGGAATACAGAATCCAAAGAAGTTGTTCAGCTTTATGTTAAGAACTGCACCACTCCCGTTCTTCGTCCCATAAGAGAGATCAAGGGATTTGACAAAGTAAACTTAAAGCCCGGCGAAACAAAGACCGTAACATTCACGCTCAATAAGAGATCCTTCGCTTACTACGAAGAAAAGATAAGTGACTGGTACGTTCCCGCAGGCGAATACGAAATTGAGATCGGTAAGAACTCCCGAGATATCGTGTTATCCAAATCGGTTAACATAAAATCAGAACCCATCCTTCCCGATCATTATGATTACAATTCGATCATGGAAGATCTGCTTAACGATCCCAGGATCAAAGATATCGTTATGAGATATTGCAGCGCCATGGCTCCCGAAAGCAGGGAAAAGAGCGAAATCGAAAAAGAATCCATGAACGAAGAGATGGAATATGCAAGCTTCATGTACTCTCCTCTTCGAAGCGGTCTTTATTTCTCGGAAGGAAAGATCCTTTATGATAAGATCGATGAACTGCTTGAGGAAATCAATAAGATCGTAGCTAAAGATAATTAATTATAATCTTAAAAAAATGATCATTGCCAAAGACAAAAGGTATTAAAAAATAAGCTCATTGCCAAAGACAAGTGTTAACTTATCGAAAGCAATGAGCTTAATTTTATTGATATTATGTTTGAAGATCAAATGTTTTACTCTGAATTCTTACGGGCTTTCTGCCATCTTATGAATGCAACGCTGATGATTATCACATAACCTATAACACTCCATATCGTCGGTTTTTCCTTAAAGATCAAAAGTCCCCAGACAGTTGCAAAAATGACCTGGGTATAGTCGAATACCGAGAGTTTCTTTGCAGGTGCAAATTTGTAAGCCGTTGTAATCGAAAACTGTCCGAGTGCTGCAGATAATCCCGCAAGAATTAAAATAAGCAGCTGAATCAAAGTCATCGGTTTGAAATTAAATACCATAAAAGGAAAAGTCAGCATACATGAGAAAAGCGAGAAACAGATAACGATAACGGGTGTTTTCGCTCCTTTCCCCGTAGCGCGTCTTACAAATACGTAAGCGACTCCCGCTCCGACCCCGCCGTATAATCCGACCAGCGCGGGTACCAACTCCATATTGCTTCCCGTAGGTCTTATGATAAACAAAGCTCCGATAAAAGCAATGATCGTTGCGGTAATATCAAGTTTCGAAGGCTTCTCCTTAAGAAGCGGGATCGATAAAACAATTGCATAAAAAGGCGAAAGCTTGTTAAGCATATTCGCATCTGCGAGCACAAGCTTGTCGATCGCATAAAAATTCGCGATAAGTCCCGTTGTACCGAAAAGGCATCTGAAAAAGATATCAAAACCGAATTCTTTTTTGATCTCAAATTTTTCTTTTTTAATGATCAGAGTCGCAACTGCAATGACTAAAGCAAAAGCATTTCTGAAGAATGCCTTCTGCATGGTCGGCAGATCCCCGGACATGCGAACAAAAACGGTCATAAGAGAAAATCCTATGGCTGCTAAAATAATGCAAACTATTCCTTTTGTCTGATTGTTTAATTTCTTAAACATCTCTGCCTCTTTATCAAAAAGTGCCGGGCACCTTTGGTAACCCGACACTGTGTATTTATTATACGCTTTGTTTGAATTTCAAGTTATCAAGTCGCTCGCAGATCTCGTCTTCTTTCATTTTAACGACTATTTTAAACGCTTCCCTCGCATTTTTCAATCCAAAACCGAACTGAATGAGATCCTTTACATCAACCTCTGCTTCACAGGCAAGTTTCTCACCCTGCTCGTTTGACATCAAAGGATTTGCGATCTTGATGCAGTTTAACATGCCGCCTTCAGGTCCGCAGTGAGCCATGTATACGCCGTCATTCTCGGGAAGCATTTCATCATGGATCCTTAATGATAAAACAAATTCCTTTTCAGACTCAAAAAGATTTATAAAAGATCTGACGTCAATGATCCTTCCGAGTGTATCGGGAAAAGGATCCTGAGGTTTTACTATCTGAATGAATCCGTATTTAGCGAATACCTGAGGCTCTCTCGTTCCTAAGAATACAAAAGCTTCCTGTTCGGACTGCATGCATGTGAAGACTTCTTTTAAGATCGCATCCATGTATCCTCTTCTTCTGTATAAACCCTTGGTAAATGCATTTTTGATCTGATATATCGGCTGTCCGTTTCCTCCGATATCGGGCGATACCGATAATGTCGAGATAACCTGATCTTTTTCCTTTGCGGCAAAGACCAGATTTCTTCCTTCTACTCTTAACTCTACTTCCATTTCTAAATCCTTTTTATGAAATAAGCATGACCGTGTATGCTCATATTCATTAATTATTTGTCTCTAATATAATATGGTTTACATAAGTAGACAAATCGCTTCAGACGCAATGCCTTCACCACGTCCTGTAAATCCTAAATGTTCTTCGGTTGTGGCTTTGATATTGATTTGATTTATGTCAACCTTTAATGCGTCAGCTATATTCTTTCTCATGGCATCGATATGAGGTCTCATTTTAGGAGCCTGTGCAATTATCGTTGCATCTATGTTTCCGATCGTAAAACCTTTTTTATCAATTATCTCTTTAACTCTCTTTAAAAGAATTATGCTTGATATGTCTTTAAACTCCCCTGCTGTATCCGGAAAATGAAGACCGATATCTCCTTCGCCTGCAGCACCTAAGATCGCATCCATGATCGCATGTGTTAAAACATCCGCGTCAGAATGTCCGAGAAGTCCTTTTTCATATTCGATTTTTACACCGCCGATAATAAGATCTCTGTTCTCTTCAAGGCGGTGAACATCATAACCCATGCCTATTCTCATATCAAAACCTCTGATTATCTTTTAAAACAGTAACACATTTGCCATTCCGAAATATACAAGAAGCGAAATGGCATCGACCATTGTCGTGATAAAAGGTGAAGCCATTACCGCAGGGTCAAAGCCTAACTTCTTTGCGATCATGGGAAGCGTACATCCGATGACCTTTGCGACCATAACGGTTAAAACCATTGTCAAACAAACAGTAACGGCTACCAGAAGGGTTACGCTCGGATTGTTCATTATAAGTCTGTCCACAAGCATGATCTTTGCAAAACATGCAACAGCGAGTGCGCATCCGCAAAGAATTGCAGTTCTTATCTCTTTCCAGATCACACCGATGAGATTTCCGAATTCAAGTTCACCGAGTGATAATGCACGGATGATCGTAACCGAAGACTGGGAACCCGAATTACCGCCCGTATCCATTAACATCGGGATAAATGCAGCAAGCACAACCTGAGCAGCCAGTGCATTTTCAAACTTTGTCATGATGATTCCCGTAAAAGTAGCCGATACCATCAAGAGCATAAGCCAGGGGATCCTGTGTCTGAAAAGATCGAAAACATTAGACTTCATATATGTCTTATCGGAAGGCGTCATACCTGCCATGATCTCGATATCCTCGGTAGCCTCATCTTCCATGACGTCCATGGCGTCGTCGAATGTTACGATACCGACTAATCTTAGATCCGAATCCACAACGGGAAGTGCGATGAAGTTGTATTTCGAAAGCATCTGTACAACTTCCTCTCGATCATCATGCGTGTTCGCGAAGATCACGTTCTGATCCATAATGTCTTTGATCAATGTATCTTCATCCTGTGCAAGCAGCAGATCTTTAACGGTTAAGAAACCGATAAGCTTTCTGTAGCTTGTAACGTAACAGGTATAAATTGTTTCCTTGTCAAATCCCGTACGTCTGATACGTAAGATCGCTTCCTTAACGGTCATATCAGGTCGAAGCGTTACGTACTCTATAGTCATGATGCTTCCTGCGGAATTCTCCGGATATCTTAAGATCTCATTGATATCCTTACGAAGTTCCGGATCTGCCTGTGCAAGAATTCTTTTTACGACATTGGCAGGCATTTCCTCGACGATATCTACGGCATCATCGACGTAGAGTTCGTCAAGCACTTCCTTAAGTTCGTTATCCGAAAAGCCTCTGATGAGAAGCTCCTGCAGATCGGATTCCATTTCAACAAAAGTCTCTGCAGCCAATTCCTTGGGGATCAGCCTGAAAAGAACAGGAAGCCTGCTTTCATCCATCTCTTCAAATGTCGAAGCGATATCGGCAGGATTCATCGTAACCAGTATTTCTTTTACCGTAGGGTATTTCTTTTCTTCAAGAAGCGTAAGCAAAGTACTTACGATGATAGAAACATCTTTTGTTTCAGCCATTGGTCTTTCCTCCTTAGATAATTTCAGACGAAAAACCGACGCAAAACGATGATGCTCAGCAAAAGATCATCCGCATAAAAACAAATATCGGAATGCTGAGTTTATAAACTGCAAAAGGAAACGAATAAATATTCGCCTTCGCACGTTCGATCCGCCGCTGCGTCGGTTGAGCTACTTCGATAGTCCATATCCGTTTCCTCCTTTTTGAGATAGTATTTATGGTTTTGAATGTGACCTTTTTACGATAATCAATGGTTTTCAAAACCGCATATCAATTAAACCACATTTACATACCAATATTCAAGCATAAAAAGCATTTTTATGGCTTTTTTATCTTTTTTCCGATATTCTTCTGCAAATATTAAAAAAGCTGCCTTTCGACAGCCCTTTTTTAGTATGTTTTATATAAAAGAATTTACTTTAACATATCGGATAACTCAAGGATCTTATCCTTGATCTCGTTACAGTACTTCTCACACTCTTCGTCCGTCTGAGCCTCTACCATGATACTGACAACGGGTTCGGTACCTGATTTACGAAGAACGATCCTTCCGGTATCTGCAAGCTTTTCAAGGATGGCATCGGTTGTTTCCTTAAGTTCAGGTCTTTCAAGAACTTCATCCATCTTCTCAACTCTTACGTTGATAAGAAGCTGAGGGAAGATGGTAACATCTGAAACAAGCGAAGACAATGTGCACTTCTTCTCGATGCAGATCTCAAGAACCTTGATAGCCGTAAGGATTCCGTCACCTGTAGTTGCATACTTGTTAAAGATTACGTGACCGGACTGCTCTCCGCCTACGGAATATCCTTCTGCCTGGATCTCAGCGGATACATACTTATCGCCTACGGGAGTCTGAACATTCTTGATCCCCTTTGCGGCAAGTGCTTTTGTCAGACCGATGTTGGACATAACGGTTGTAACTACGGTATCTTTAACGAGCTGATTCTTTTCTTTTAAGTAGCAGCCGTAAATGTAGATGATCATATCGCCGTCAACAAGTTCACCGTTCTCGTCAACAGCAAGACATCTGTCGGAATCTCCGTCAAATGCAAATCCGATATCAAGACCTTTCTCCTTAACAAGTGCCTGCAAAGATTCAATGTGTGTTGAACCGCAGTCTCTGTTGATGTTAAGTCCGTCAGGCTGATTATTGATAACGAATGTTTCGGCACCGAGCATGTCAAATACATTCTTTGCGATCATAAAAGAAGCACCGTTGGCACAGTCAAGACCAACCTTGTATCCTCTGAAAGAATGTGTGGGGATCTGTGCAAGATATGAGATATACTTGTTTCTTCCCTGAATGTAATCGGAAGCACGTCCGATCTTATCGTTCTTGGCAAGTTCAATTTCAACCTTGCCGTCAATATACTCTTCAACAAGTTCAAGGATCTTATCGCTCATCTTGAAACCGTCTCTGTCGATAACCTTGATACCGTTATCATA
>CACZOG010000092.1 GCA_902782715.1 uncultured Lachnospiraceae bacterium
ACCGACTAATGAACCGCGCATGTTATTAACCGATGTGTAAATACAATTTGCACTCATAACGGTTCTGGAACGATACTGTGTCATTTTCAAAAGCGCACCAAGATCCTTTATCCCTTTTCCTATTATATCATTGCCTTTTAGCAAAACAAACAGATATCCTATCATTCCGGAAAAGGCATAAAGCGTATTGCAAAGCGATGCCTTGCTGTGTGCTTTCATGTTTTCTTTTAATATTTCCTTACTCTTTTTCTCCATTTTTCCCAAGATGAAATCATTGGCATCATATACCGCCAAAGCTTCTTTGTCTTTTATGGCAACATCAATGAGATCCGTATATTCAACCAGTGCTTTCTGCGCATTGTTTTTGTATACCGAGATCTTTCTTGATATAACCAGAATGTTTATTGCCAGGATGGGAAGCAGGAAACTGACACCGATTATATAAAGTTCAAGATTCATGAAGATCATGATGACGGATGATATGACAAGATTAACGATCGCAATCATCATATGCATGTAATTAAGAGGACTTGTTAAATATCCGCATGCTTTGTCGACGTCGTTATTAAGTCTCGTAAACCAGTCTGCCTTGTGACTTCCCGAAAGCTCCTCGCTCGATAAGTTCATGATCTTTTCGAAAACGGTTTTCCTTAAATTCTTCTGAAGTTTTACTGTGGCTTTAACGGCTATAGTACTCCAGACAGTCATGTTATATCCGAAAAGAAGAATAGTAAAAAGGAAGAAGAGAGCGACTGTTGTCCAGAGATTTTCAGTTCTTTTATTCTCGATCATTCTTATGAAACTCTGCATGAGATTGGCAGTCAGAACAGAGTTTAGAATTTCAAAAGGAGAGCGAAGAATGAGCATTATAAGGAACATTTTCCATACGCCGCTTGTTTTAAGCATGCGATAAACTTCTTTATTCATACAGTCTCCCTTCATTGATTCTTATGATCCGGTCATAGCCTTTAAGCAGATCGGTCTGGTGGGTGACATGAACAACAGTTTTGCCTTTTGTCAGAACATCAAGCGATTCAAGAACTTCCTTGCTCGTTTCTTTATCGAGAGAAGAGGTCGGTTCATCAAGCAGGATGATATCGGAATCTTTTAACATGGCTCTTGCAATGGCTATTCTCTGTGCCTGTCCGCCAGAGAGCTCATTTGCTCTGTCTCCGAGATACGTATCCACGCCTTTTTCCAGAGAAGAGATCCAGGCATCGAGTTTGATCGCTTTTAAAATCTCATTTAATCGCTCATCGCTTATTTCTTTTCCGAGAGTGATGTTTTCTCTTATCGTTAGAGGCATGATCATTGCATCCTGCATAACCATTGAGATCTTCTTCATGATCTCTTCAGGCTCAGTTTCATCCGAGACACTGATCATTCCTTCGTCCGGGGATAAAAGCCCTGCAAGGAGTCTTAAAAAAGTACTCTTTCCCGAGCCGCTTTCTCCCACGATTCCGATTCGTTCTCCCTCATGAAATCCGAAGCTCTGATCATCGATTATCTTTTTGCCCTTATATGAAAATGTCAGGTTTTCTGCGTATATGATTTTCTTCATTTTAACCTCTCGTTTTTTTTGATCAAATAATCATTTTTGCAAGTTCCATCTTTGCTTTTCGTATCCGGCTTTCTTTAGATATCTGCCCTCGTCAGATGCACAAGGAAGTTCTTTATAGAGACCATCCACGAAGGAAGGTTCATCATGGAGCGTAAAAGACTGCTTAACATATTGATGAAAATGATAAGTTTTCCTATTGTCATATGACCTTTCCAGATAAAGATCGCACTGACGGCAAACAATACCAGAAGAGGTACCTGCGACAGGATTCCGGACAGTGAATTGCATACAGCTGAGATCCTTTCTTTTTTACTCTCGGTCCTGGCCCAGTCATCGAGCTCCTTTTCATATCTTCCTTTGAAAAAGTCTTTGGCACCGAATATTTTTACTATGTCGAAATTCGAGATAAGAGAGTAAGCGACCTTATTATGGACGGCCTTTTTATCCATTGATGCATTGGCTAAAGGAACTAATTTTTTGCTGATAATATTAACAAATATTACGATCGGAACCATCGTAAGCAGAATGATCGCCGTAAGAAGAACATTCTCAAATATGAGATAAAACAATGCAAAAAGTCCTGACAAAAACATTCCGACAATATCAAAAAGGACATTGCTCATATAATCGGATGCCTGCATAAGTTCATTCTGTGCTTTGGACATTGCTTCGTGAGAGCCGATTTCATCAGTTGTTTTTGCATATAGGATCTTTTTGACAAAATCCATTCGGAGTCTGTGAGCCATTCTCTCGGATGTGTATCTGTTCACCATGTCTTTTAAATACAAAGATGTACAGATGATCAAAAGAATGATCAGCATTGTTATAACAAACTTTATTCCGACTTTCTCTCTTGCGACTATGGAATCGGCAAGCTTACCGATGTTCACTGTCCATACAAACTGGGTGATTATCGAAAGAAATGTCATAAATACGGAAAGAATTACCCATATTCTGTTTTGTTTTATCAGTCTGTGAAGAGTTTTCAAATTGCATTCCTCATTTATTGATTCATTTTTGTAATTCAAGCATAAACTATGTCCCAAGGACAAAGTCAAGAGGGCGGCAATTATTCTTTATTCAGTTATTTTCCAAGTTGCGAATTAAGTTAGAAAAATAAAAAATATTCCGATTTGCAAAATAAATATATCGAAAAACGATAAAAATATATTGACAAATTGTTTTTACGGTAGTATATTGCGATTATGAGAACGGCGAAAGACCGTGTGAAAAGCGGAGGTGCTTATGAAACAGAAAGAACTTGCCTTGTGGCTTAAAGTGATAATAATCGGAACGGCAATATGCGGTATCGTGATCTATTCCGGAATAATCCCGCATCTTTTAGGATATCTGGTAGAACAGAATTCGATGCTTCAGGTGAATGTGCTTCCGTGGCTGATCGTGATATGGATCTCATCGATCCCCTGTTTCTCGGTTCTTGTTCTCGGATGGCTTATCGCGACTAACATCGGCAAAGACAAATCTTTCTCGAAAGCAAATGCGAGACATCTTAAATGGGTATCATATCTTGCACTTATGGATGCCGTTTATTATTTCCTGGTTAACTGCATATTCCTTTTACTTGATCTTTCTCATCCTTTTGTAATGGGAATCGCAGTGATAATCGTTTTCGTCGGAGCAGCCATTTCGGTTGTTGCAGCCGCATTATCGCATCTTGTTGAAAAAGCTTCCGATATTCAGGAAGAAAACGACCTGACTATTTGATGGGTGGTGAAATATATGGGAAGAAATAAAAACGATCTTGAAAATATAGAAGAAGTCGAAGTTAACGGACGCCTTGTTTTTAATATCGATGTAATGCTCGCAAAGCGTAAAATGAGCGTCGGCGAACTTGCGGCAAAAGTCGGAATCACTCAGGCAAACATGTCAATTCTTAAAACCGGCAAAGCAAAGGCTATCAGGGTTGATACTATCATCAAAATGTGCGATATCCTTGACTGCCAGCCGGGCGATCTGTTTGAGTACGTGAAGGAGGATTAATCATGGAGAACGAAAATATCAACTCAAATCAAAATATACCCGATGAACAGGCGAAGAGCGAGATCAATGCAGAAGCAGTTGAAGCTCCTATTCCTCCCAAGCATGAGGAACTGACATTTTATGAGGAACATCAGGAACTCTTCATTCAGAAAGAACTGCCCGTAAACATCGTTGATGACAACAAACCCAATTACATAAAGAGAATGGTTCTCTGCGGGATATATGCGATCTTTTTCACATTCTGCATGTATAAAACCCATACGGGAATCACATATCCTTTATTTGCAGCAGCTACCATAGGCGCATATGTCATTTCGCTTAAAGCACTCAAAGAGAAGATAAAAGGATTTTCCATCATGATCATGGGTTTGATCATGCTCCTTGCGATAAACGTTTTTACGACAATGAGTGCTCCGCTTATCATATTTGACAAGATATTCATTTTCGCTCTGTTTTTCGTGCTGTTTTTAAATTCTCTGTACGATGATAAAACATGGGATACGACACGTTTTGTCGGTGCTGCGCTCTCTATGATAACAACGTCTTTCAGATATATAATCGATCCTGTTGCAGACCTTGTTCGTATAAAAAAGAGCAGTAACGATGAAAAAGGAAAGAAGAAACTCGGCAATGTAAAATACGTATTGCTCGGCCTTGTGATCACGATTCCGATCCTTGCAGTCGTGCTCCCGCTTCTTGCTTCTTCGGATGCGGTATTCGCAAATCTTTTAAGAAATACATTTTCGTTTGAAATAAACTCTGATGTCATCTGGATATTCATTCTTACGATTTTGATCTTCTTTGTAGGATACGCACTGCTTAAAAGATTCTACGTTAAGATGGGATGGCTTCAGCGCCCTGTATCAGATAAAAGAAATGGCAACCCCGCGGTTGCGATCACCATAAGCAGCGTGCTTCTCGTGATATATGCGATCTATTCGGGAATTCAGATCATATTCTTATTTCTCGGATTCGGTGCGCTTCCTGAGGGATATACATATGCGGATTATGCACATGAAGGTTTCTTCCAGCTTGTATTTGTATGCCTTATAAACCTTGTGCTGGTACTTATCTGCAGAAAGTATTCCAAAGACAACAGCGTTCTTAAGATAATGCTTACATGCATCTGCATCTGCACATACGTAATGCTTGCATCTAGTGCATACAGAATGATCCTTTACATCAGTGTTTACGGCCTGACATTCTTAAGAGTATACGTACTCTGGGCGCTTACAGTAATAGCCCTTGCGATGGCAGGAACGATAACGCTTATCTATAAAGCCAACATGCCGTTCGTTAAATATTCGATCGTTGTAATTGCGGCAACCTGGGCAGTCTTCGGATTTGCTCATCCCGACAGGATCATCGCTGCACACAACTTAACCAGACATACCGGAGAGATATATGTTATAAGTGACCTTTCGGCCGATGCGGTACCTGTTATCGTACAGTATGAGAACAGTCTGGACAAGTACGATCAGAAACAGTTCAGATGGTATTGGAAGGACAGCCGCTACTTTAGAAAAGAAAACGATATAAGAAAATTCAATCTGTCGGTATATCAGGGCCGGAAAGCGGTGAAAAACAGTGCTGTTTTAAACGCTTCAGACGATGAATAACGATAATTTTATATAAATCCTTTTAACCTGAAAATGCTTTGGCACAAAGATTTTGCCAAAGCATTTTTTAGTAGTCACTTTTATCATTTTGGTGTATAATAACAATTAGTTTAATTCAAACAAAAATAACTGGTTTTTCGGAGGATTATATGATTACTCTGAGTTCGGTTTTAATATGTGCGGCAGCACCTTTCATATTCGTTTTTATTTTAAGCAGGATCATTTTCCGTACAACGGAAAAGATTCTTGATATTCTTATCGAAAAAGTTTTTTCCTTCCCGGAAAAATTCCTTGATTCCGTCAAAAAGAAATTTAATACCAAGAGTGTGGAGAAAAAGAGTGAATAATGCCTACATTGTAGGCTTATTTATATATTCAAGAGGAGGAATCATATGAAAAAATTTATTGCAGAATTAATCGGTACATGCGTTCTCGTAGTATTCGGCTGCGGAACGGCTATGATTACAGGCTGCGACCACTGGGGCGGATATCTGCTTACTGCTTTGGCGTTTGGTCTTGTAATTGTCGGCATGGCATATTGCGTTGGTAATATTTCCGGATGCCATATCAATCCTGCCGTTTCTCTTGCAGTATTCATGAATAAGGGAATGAGCGGCAAAGACTTCGGACTTTACGTTGTGGCACAGTGCCTTGGTGCATGGCTCGGCGGCGGAATCCTTGCTTTGATCTTCGGTGTAGCAGAAATTGAAGATGCTACAGGCGGATTCGGATCCAACGGAATCGCCGGTGTTAACGGAAGCATTCCCGCAGCACTTATAGTAGAATTCGTTCTTACATACGTATTTGTTCTTGTTATCCTGGGCGTTACAAGCAAGAAGGCCGCACACGGTTCATTCGGCGGACTTATCATCGGTCTTACACTTGTTCTGATCCACATTTTCGGTATCGCACTTACAGGTACATCAGTTAACCCCGCAAGAAGCTTCGGTCCCGCACTTGTTGCACTTATCGCAGGAAATCCCGACCCTATCAAGGTTCTCTGGATCTTCATTTTAGGACCTCTTGCAGGCGCAGCATTCGCAGCTATTACTTACAGCTTCCTTGAGAAAGAGGATAAAGCAGAGAAGAAGTAATCGCTTACAAAAAGTGAATTGATTGAAAATGGCCTTGAAATATGTTATTATTTCAAGGTCATTTTAATGTTAAAGATATGATAAAAGGAGCGCATGATATGGATTTAAAAGATATCACATTACAGAGCAGACAGGCTGTTTCCGAGATCTTGGAAGGTGCAAGACTCAATCCCGGAGATATTTTTGTAATAGGCTGTTCATCGAGTGAGATCCTCGGCAATCAGATAGGAACGGCTACCAATCTTGAATCCGCCAATGCAGTCTATGACGGAATTATGCCCCTTCTTAACGAAAAAGGCATCTTTGCGGCTGCACAGTGCTGCGAACATTTAAACAGAGCACTGGTTGTCGAAAGAGAGACAATGATAAAGTACGGTTTAGAGCAGGTTAATGCGATCCCTCAGCCCAATCATGCGGGCGGTGCATTTGCAACGGTCTGCTTTAACAGGTTCAAGGATCCTGTTCTTGTAGAAAGCCTTAACCAGAAGGCCGATGCGGGAATCGATATCGGAGGAACAATGATCGGAATGCATATGCACTCCGTTGTCGTACCCATGAGGATCTCCATTCGCAAGATCGGCGAAGCTCCCATAATCTGTGCACGCCACAGACCTAAATACGTGGGCGGACAGAGAGCGATCTATGATGAAAAATTAATGTAATTTCCGGAGTTTTTGATGCTTAAAATAATCCTCTTAATTTCATATGTGCTTGATAATGTTTTTGATTTTATTCTGGTTAAACTGAATGATTCATATGTTAAGAAGCCTCTTCCCGAGAACGTTAAAGACGTTTACGACGAAGAAAAGTATAACAAATGGATCAACTACAGAAACGAGACCAAGAAATTCAGTGCGATCCATACTCTGGTAAGTGCATTTATCACATTGATCCTTTTGATTTTCAATATTCATGCAAGAGTTTTTTATCTTTTTGATTTCAATTCACTGATCCCGATCGCAAAAATACCATCGGGGAATATATATAACTATATTTTCCTGATACTTATTTTTACATTGTTATCATCTCTTATATCCTTACCGTTTGATTATTATCAGAATTTCGTGATAGAAGAGAAGTACGGGTTCAACAAAACCACGAAGAAGACTTTTGTTCTGGATGCTCTGAAATCTTTCATCATCGGACTGATCCTTTCGGCAATCCTTTTCTTCGCGGTAATGTTCTTCTTTGAGACGATAGGAAACTGGGGAATTGTCGCAACCTGTGCGGCAGTGATCCTTTTCAATGCTTTCATTGCTTTGTTCTCGCTTCCGATCATGAGGATCTTTAATAAATTCACTCCGCTTGAAGAAGGAGAACTTCGCAGTAAGCTTTCTGAGCTTTGCGAAAAGTATAATGTGAAGATAAAAGAGATCTATGTGATGGACGCATCCAAGAGAACGACAAGAGCGAACGCTTTCTGTACGGGAATCGGAAAGAAGACCATTTCGCTTGACGATAATCTTGTAAATAATTATTCGACGGATAAAATAGTTGCGGTATTTGCACACGAATTCGGACATGCAAAATATAAACATATGCTTAAATCCATATGGTTTGCGTTTTTCAGGATCATCATTTTGATCGTCGCTCTGGGAGTTGTACTTAACATACCTGCGATCTGCGAGGCATTTGGATTTGAAGAAGTAAATTATTATTTTGCTTTTACGGTCCTTACGATGATAAGCTGGCCCGTAAGCAGAGTATTCGATCTTGTTTCCAACAAACTCTCAAGAACATTCGAATACCAGGCCGATGCATTTGCGGCAAAAGAAGGTTACGGCGAGTCTTTGATCGGAGCGCTCAAGCAGTTAAGCAGGGATGCGCTTACAAACTTAAACCCTCATCCGTTCGTGGTTGCGCTTGAACATTCACATCCGACATTGTCGGAGCGTATAACCGCCATAACTTCAAAGGAAAAACCGACGGAGTGATTACTGATAAAAAGAATATTTAAAAGGAGTCCTTTGGGACTCCTTTTTTGACTGATATTTATTTGCGAACTTATGTCCATCCGCCGTCTGCGGTGATGATCTGACCTGTGACATACTTGGGCATTTCCGATAATTTAAGGATACATGTCGCGATCTCCTGAGGAGTTGCCGCACGTCCGATCGGAATCTGTTCGCAGAGTTCGTTTAATTCTTCATCGGATAAATGAGAATTCATCGGAGTATCCACGAGACCGGGGGCTAAAGCGTTAACGCTTATTCCCGATATCGCAAGTTCCTTTGCAAGAGCCTTCGTGAAAGCATTGATTCCACCCTTGGTTGCGGAGTATGCAACTTCACATGAGGCTCCGACATTTCCCCATACGGAAGAAACATTTATTATCTTTCCGGACTGCTTTTTGAGCATTCCCGGAACAACCGTAGAACAGGTGGTGTAGCAGCTGTTTAAATTGACGTTGACGATCTTGTTCCACTGTGCGGGATTCATATCCTGGAAGAGACCGACAAACGAAATGCCTGCATTGTTTATAAGAACGTCTATTGTGGTCTTCCCTATGAAGTCTTTCAGATCCTCCTTGGATTTCTCGGTATTTGAAAAATCGATCGAAGCGGTAAAAACTTCGATTTCGTATCCCGATGACAGTTTGTCTGCAAAGTCATCCAGTTCATTTATTCTTGAGTTACAGACAAGGAAGAGAGTATGGCCTTTCTTGGCGAATTCTATTGCCGTTGCCTGTCCGATGGCACCCGAAGCGCCTGTGATGAGAATGTTCATATTTTTACCCGTTGTTTTTGCTTCTGACTAAAGCGTCCAAAACATCTTTTATACTGTTTGATTCTGCGTAGATCGTGTTTACCGGCTCGTTGATCATATTGATATAGTGCGCATCCGAATCGGTTATAACGTTACAGCCCTTAAGATAGGGGTTGGCATCCTGCATTTTATGAAGATTTTCCATATGCTGAAGTTCGAAGCAGTGGAAGATAGCATCGGGAGGCACAAAACCCAGATTGGATTGTATCGAGAACGAATTCGCATCTATATGTGCGGGAACCATGACTCCGTTGAATTCTTTTAATACGTCATCGACTCTGTCAAAAGATATGTCCGTTGCTGATATCAAAAGAGTGGAGAAAGAACCTACGACCTCATCGTTTTCGTTACATATAAACTGATCTCCGAAAGATTTCGGATCGTTTGGGATCGGCAGGATCCTGGATTCGACGAACGCATCGAAACCCATGGCATCTTCGAGCGTATAAAAAAGACAAAGTACATGTACTTCTTCACTGGTGGTCAGTTCCATACCCGGAATGACCGTTATTCCGTATTCTTTTCCTATAGCCATCGCTGCGGCACAATTCTTGCAGGTATTGTGATCCGTTAAGGCTATTACGTCCAGTCCTTTGACAACTGCCATTCCGACAATGTTGCCCGGCGTGGATTCATTATCTCCGCAGGGTGATAAGCAGGAATGCAGATGCAGATCATAGTGAAGCGGGATCATAGAGAATTATTGATAAGAAGAGCGGCATCAAAGATGGATAATTCGGTTTTGAATACCGCAATTTCTTCCTCCTTGGCTTTTTCGATAAGTGAATCGTCGATGGATACGCCTTCGGCTAAGATGACGCATGCGACATCGGTAAGAGAAGCCACCGCGAGAGTATTGATATTGGCCATAACGGTTACCCAGGCGCTTCCCGAAGGGGCTTTGCCCATGGCAATGGAAAGAAGATCACAACAGAAAACTTTTGTGATCTCTTTGTCGGACATGGGGCATAAAGGTGTAAATTTTTCAAGGTTTACAAGATCTTTTACAACCATTTTGATCCTCCTTTAAATGCTTTCGCTGAGTTCGGCTATATCTTCCGATAATTTGTGGATATATTTACGAAGCACGTGTATACAGTCCTGCTTCTTTGCAACACCTTTTACGATATCTTCCGCAAGTGCTTTACATGTGGGTGCACCGCAGCATCCGCAGTCGAGTCCCGGGAATTCCTTGGTAAGTTCTTCGATGCGGTTCATCTTTTCCATTGATTCTTTTAAGTTATCCGCAAGTTCGAATACCGGCTGATATTCGACTTCCCTTGTCCAGTTGATCTGGTAATCTCCGTATTTGTCGGAGCGTGCGGCTGCAACGGGAAGGTATTTTCTCAAATGATGCATTTTGGCTTTTGCGGCAAACGGGTTTTCCACGTTCATGACACCGCCTACACAACCGCCGTTACATGCATTAAGTTCTATGAATTCAAGATTCTGCGAGAACTTATCGTCTTCGAGATCTTCAAGAACGTGAATAACGTTCTCAATACCGTCGGCTGCAACACACGAATCGGAGAGAAGACCGCCTACTTCGCCGCCGGTGATTCCCCAGCTTAAACCGATCTTGCCCGAAATGGAAAGATCCTCGGGCTGCTCTGCGAACTTGGGCATTTCAGCTAAAATAATAGGATAGATATCTTTTATGGCGAGTACTTCGTCGATATTGCTCTTTTCCATACCGATG
Source organism: uncultured Lachnospiraceae bacterium (assembly GCA_902782715.1). Classification (GTDB taxonomy): domain Bacteria; phylum Bacillota; class Clostridia; order Lachnospirales; family Lachnospiraceae; genus UBA3766. Next base: position 10,741 of record CACZOG010000092.1, read on the forward strand.
GGATTCTTAACTGCCGTTACCTTGCTGGCACAGGGCGATAAGAAGAAGATCCCGATCTCTTCGGGTTTTAATCCCGTTTCTTCGACTGCCTTCTTTCTGGCAAGTTCTCCGGCAAGTTCTGCGGGAGTGATCAAAGGAAGAAGCTTGTCGCAAAGGTTCGGGAAACGGACCTGAACAAGACGAACAACGGTAGGGCATGCAGTGGATATCAAAGGCCACTGATCCTTGTGAGATGCTATGTATTTTCTGGATTCTTCCGATACGATCTCTGCAGCGGCGCTTACTTCGAAGACATCGTCAAAGCCGATGTTCTTGATCGCCGTCAAAAGGATATTGATGTCCTCAAGGTTGTTAAACTGGGCGCAGAGACTCGGGGCGGGCAGTGCCACTGTGTATTTATACTTGTCCGTTGCATCCATGAAGTCACGTTTGGCCTTCTTTGCATGATGAGGACAGATCCTTATACATTCACCGCAGTCGATACATCTGCCGGGTGTGATCATTGCTTTATTGTTTCTTACACGTATAGCCTGTGTCGGGCATCTGTTAATGCAGTTAGTACAACCTTTACATAAATTTTCTATCAGGTATACAGAGTTGCTGTATCGGTCCATAATGTTCTCCGTTTAGGAAAATTAAATGTTAATCACCATAGTTACAGTAGTTCCGACTCCGAGTTCGGTCTGGATTTCCATGCTGTCGGAATTTTTCTTCATATTCGGAAGTCCCATGCCTGCTCCGAATCCGAGTGAACGGACTTTATCGGGAGCCGTCGAGTATCCGGCCTGCATTGCCTTCTCGACATCTGCGATTCCGGGACCTTTGTCTGCGAGGATAAGAGTGATCGCTTCTTCGCTTATCGTGACTTTGATCTTGCCGCCGTAAGCGTGGATTATCATATTTATCTCGCCTTCGTAAAGGGCGATCGCCACTTTACGGATCGCTTCCGGTGATACACCGAGTTGTTTGAGTTTCTTTTTTACGTCGCTTGAAGCCTCACCCGCTCTGGTAAAATCTTCGTTGGAAACAGTGTAGTTAAGCTCCATCAATTCAGCCATCGATTATACCTCCCGTCAATCCGTGTTCGTAAAGCAGTCCGCAGGAAGAGAACATCCTGTGATTGGTTGTCAGAATGGGAAGCTCCATTTCATCGGCCATTTTGATCATTGTTTCATCGGGAGTTTTGCCTCTGACGAAGATGATCGCAACAATATCCATCATCTCTGCGGTTCTTATAACCTGAGGATTGCAAAGCCCTGTTAAAAGAACACACTGCGTTTTGGCGAATGCGAGAACATCGCTCATCATATCTGAACCGCAGGCGGTTTTTACTTCATTGTCAAGACGGTCTTTGCCAGCAATGGGAGTAGCGTCCAAAATCTCAATAATATCGTTTACTGTCATAATAAACCTCCGTATTAAGTTAAAATGGGGAAAATACACAAAAAATGCCGACAAAGAAATGTCAGAAATATAACCCCACAAAATACTTCTTTATTATATCAATCGGGAGAGCATTTTTCAAGCAATATGAAACGTGTGAGGGATAATGCGCAAAACCTATTAAAACAGTAGGTTTTAGGGGTTTGAAATGAGCAAAAAAATATGTCAAAAAATCAAATTTTTGATAGAAAAAATTAGGCCTCTGTGATAATATATGATATGTACGGCTATTGACAAATAGCATTGTTAAAAAATTATCAAGGAGGTTTTTAGGATGAGTTCCAAGAAAACAACTGTCCCTTTTGCCGGTACTAAAGAGCAAGAGGAAGCGCTTAAGAAGATCATCGCTGAAAACAAGGGCCAGAAAGGTGCGTTAATGCCTGTTATGCAGAAAGCTCAGGACATTTACGGATACCTTCCCATCGAAGTTCAGACGATGATAGCTGACGGAATGGGAATTCCCCTCGAAAAGGTTTACGGAGTTTCTACATTCTATTCTCAGTTTGCTCTTAATCCCAAGGGCAAATATCAAATTTCGGTATGTTTAGGTACCGCATGCTACGTTAAAGGATCGGGTGATGTTTATGCCAAGATCGAGGAGATCCTCGGAATCAAGGGCGGAGAGTGCACACCTGACGGAAAGTTCTCACTTGATGCGTGCAGATGCGTAGGTGCCTGTGGACTTGCACCCGTTATGATGATTAACGACGAAGTTTACGGACGTCTTAAACCGGATGATGTTAAAGGCATTTTAGAGCAGTTTAACTAAAACTAAGAATCTCTTTATAGGAGATAACGTCTATGATGACTGAAATATCGCTTAATATACTTGATGTTACCGAGAACTCCACAAGGGCAGGCGCGAGCGTAGTTCACATTACCGTTGAAGCAGATGAAGGAAAAGATTTGCTCAGAGTCTTGATAGAAGACAACGGGTGCGGAATGAGTAAGGAACAGCTTGCTTCGGTTAATGATCCTTTTTTTACCACGAGGACCACAAGGAAGGTAGGACTCGGTGTTCCGTTCTTCAGAGAAGCGGCACTGCAGGCAAACGGAAGTTTTGACATAGTGTCGGAACTCGGAGTTGGAACTAAGGTAACTGCTGAATTTCAATTGAGTAATATAGACAGAATGCCTTTGGGAGATATAACAGGCGTGATCCATCAGCTTGTGATATATCATCAGGAAACGGATTTTGTATACACGTATATTTTCAACGGTAAGTCGTTCACCATGGACACAAGAGAGTTCAGAGAGATTCTCGGAGACGTGCCTTTCGACACCAAAGAAGTTTCCGATTATATCAAAGAATATCTTACTGAAAACAAATACAATACAGATAATGGTAAAAATATCTAGTTTAGGAGGAAAGCAAATGAAATCTCTTGAAGAATTAAAAGCAATAAGAGACAAAATGCA
>CACZOG010000093.1 GCA_902782715.1 uncultured Lachnospiraceae bacterium
AATCGTGAAATCCTTCTTCGCATCGATATCTTCAAAAGAAAGGGAAATAGTTACCTTATCGGCATTTTCGTCTATGGCAAAAACACCCTCAAACTCTCCCTCTTCACCTGCTGCCGTCACAACCTCGACACCGGGGAAGAAAGATGTAAGAAGCGCATATACGTCATATTCTCTTTCCGTTCTGTTAATGTTTACCTTGATTCTTTTCATTACAATCTATTCCATTGCAAGTTTGATAAGTTTTTGTAAATGTATCTCGACACTGTCCAAACAGATCACGGGGCAGTTGTCCGAGTTAAGGAGCAGAGGAAGTTCCGTGCATCCTAAGATAAGCGCTTCGATTCCTTTTTCTTCTTTCATTTTATTTATAATTTTAACGAACTCCGCAAGCGTGCTTTCTTTTACGATGCCAAGTTCCAACTCTTCGAGAATGCGTTTTGCGATCAGGTCTCGATCCTCTTTTTCGGGAACGAATACTTCGATGCCTGCATTAACTAAAGGTGTTTTCATGTAGTCCTGTTCCATCGTAAAAATGGTTCCGAAAAGAGCGACTTTTCTGATGCCTCTTTGCAGGATCTCATCTTTTAACGCTTCGGGAATGCTTACCAGATCCGCACCTGCTTTTTCGCATACTTCATCAAAAACCATGTGCATGGTAACCGCCGTCATTGCGGTAACTTCCGAGCCCGAATCGACAAGGCTCTTTGCCTTTTCAGCCAGATAATCCGCAAGAAGATCGTATTTTTCATTCGCAACGTAATCCCATGCTTTTCTGAAATTAACGCTTTCTATAGCAATATCGGGCATCTCTTTCCCGTTTGTCAGCTCATCTGTTCTTTTATTTAATTCCTTGTAATACATTAAAGTGGATTCCGGTCCGGTTCCGCCTATCAAGCCAATCTTTTTCATGTCCTCTCCTCCGGCTTTTTATTTTTTATCGATTCCAATTTTTACTTGCATTTTCACAATATGTGTTATAATGAAGCGGCAAATTACTTTCAGGATGTGCGATATGAATCAAACAATTCTCATTATAGATGACGATGTAAACATAGGCAATATGCTAAAAGAAGCTCTTGAGGGCGAAAACTACAATGTCCTTCGTGCTTATTCGGGCACGGAGGCTTTAATGGTGCTCGAAAAAAGCCGCCCCGATTTAGTACTTCTTGATCTTATGCTTCCCGGACTCTCGGGTGAGGAGGTTCTTCCTAAATTAAAAGGGATCCCCACGATCATCGTCAGTGCAAAAACAGATATCGACCACAAAGTAAAAATGCTCTATGAAGGCGCAAGTGACTATATCACCAAGCCTTTTGTCATCTCCGAACTTATGGCGCGCATTGCGGCTCTTTTACGCTTATCTGCGCTTCAGAACAGTGCTGCCAAAGTTGAAGCGGGCAATGTCGTTACCGTGGGAGATGTGTCTTTGGACAATGATCTTTTAACGGTTAGGTTTAACGGAAGCGAGATCCCGCTTACCAGAACCGAAGCCGCAATTCTAAACATCTTAATGCTTAATGCGAACCGTCCCATCGGAAGAAGTACGATCCTCGAACGTATCAGTGAAAGCACTCCCGACTGTACGGAGCGTTCTCTTAAGCAGCATATCAGCAATATCCGTAAAAAACTCATGGCTGTAGACGGTATCGATCACATTGAAGCCGTTTACGGAATCGGATTTAAGTTCGTGTAGAGAAATCTTGACGATTTCTTGACTTTTTTTTGCGCGCTTTCTTGACCACTTCGGTGTATTATCCATTACGAAACATGTAAAAAATGAAAGGAACAGACAATGGAAACAATTTTTAAAACAGACAACTTATGCAAAAAATACGGTAAATTTACCGCCCTTTCTAATCTCGATCTGGAGATCCCCAAGGGCTCCATTTACGGTTTCGTAGGTAAAAACGGTGCCGGAAAAACAACCCTTATCCGTATCCTCTGCGGACTTCAGGCCCCGACATCGGGTTCTTTTACATTAATGGGAAAATCCTTTAACGATAAAACCATTCATAAAGAAAGAAGAAGGATCGGCGCAGTTGTAGAAACTCCCGCGATCTTTAAGGATATGTCCGCAAGGGACAATCTCATACAGCAGTACATCATGCTCGGACTTCCCGACTTAAACGGGATCGACGAACTTCTCGATCTTGTAGGTCTTGCAAATACGGGTAAGAAGAAAGCCCGTAATTTCTCACTCGGTATGAAGCAGCGTCTCGGCCTTGCGATGGCGCTCTGCGGAAATCCCGATTTCATCATTCTCGACGAGCCGACAAACGGACTTGACCCTCAGGGCATCATCGAAATCCGTGAACTCATCATAAGACTTAACAGAGAAAAGGGAATCACATTCCTGATCTCCAGCCACATCCTTGACGAGCTTGCAAGGATCGCAACACACTACGGTTTCATCGACAAGGGACATATCGTTCGCCAGATGAGTGCCGAAGAGTTAAGAGCCGAGTGCCGCAAGTCGGTTCGAATGAACGTTGCAGATGTTAAGATCCTTTCAAAGATCATGGAAGAAAAAGGAATCGAATACAACATCATCGACGATCACAATGCAGAAGTTTATACGGATATAACCTTCTCGGAGATCGCCGAAGCTTTCGCTAAGGAGAACTGCATCATTTACACAATGGGCGAGCACGAAGAAAGCCTCGAAGCCTTTTATATGTCGTTACTGGGAGGCAGGGAAAATGCTTAGAACATTCTATTCCGATTTCAGAAATTATTTAAAAAGCACAGGCTTTAAGATCGGTGTGATCGTGATCTTCGGCTATGTTACCTTTTTCTCGGCAGTAATGGCCTTACTTTACCGCATTGCCCTGCATGACATCGTTCCCGCAGAAGATGTTCTCTGCTCTTACTGCGATATGGCTGCTTTCCTTATCACGGGCTCAACGCTTCTTATGTTCGCAACCGATTATTCGAACGGAACCATAAGAAACAAGATCCTAAGCGGTGCTAAAAGAAGCGAGATATACTTATCGGCGATCTTTACCGGAATACTGATCTCTCTGATCTATTCCGCCATCGCAATCGTTTTCGAACTCGGTTTTGCACTTGTTCTTTCTGACGGACTCGCTATCTTAACCGTTTCCGAAGAAGCAGGTATCTGCCTTCAGTACATGATCTCTTCAATGGCGATCGGTGCATTTTCGACAATGCTCGTTATGGTACTCGGAGGACTCAGGATCTCATACTTTGCAGGTCTTGTCTTCGCTTTTGTCTGCAACATCATATCAAGCGAAGTGGCAGATAAGCTTTATCCCCAGGAAGGTCCCGTCATGATAACGGGTGCACGACTTTTCTTATATACGGCCTATGACCGTTTCATGCCCTATGCGCATTTTCAGCAGTTCCAGCGCTGGCCTTTCTCAAGCTATGTGATCGGAAGCGCAGTTATGATCGCGATCTCAATACTTGTGGGATTAATCATTTTCGAGAGAAAAGAAATCAGATAAGGAGACAGAAATGTTTAACATATATAAAGCGAGCGTGCTTCGTCTTATCAAAAATCTACCTTTTATAATCGGATGTCTGATTGCGATAGGCGCTACATATTTTATCACTGATACAGGACTTAAACTTGAGTTTATCGTAAATCTTTCAAATGAAGAAAGAATGTTCTTCGCATCCGCCGCAATGGCTCTTTACTTCAGCTTTTTTACGACGATCTTCGTTCCCGTGGAATACGCAGACGGAGTTATAAGAAACCGTATCATCTCCGGTTTTTCACAGAAACAGATCTACTTCGCACATCTTTTTACGCAGTATACGGCTGTTTTGATCATGCATGTCTTTTATCTTACAGGCGGTCTTTTAGGCGGTGCAAGATTTACAGGCAAGGGAATGCTTAAAGTCCTTGTATTCTTCATCTCCCTGCTTGCATACGTAACGATCACAAACCTCATCGCATTCAGAGTTAAAAAAGTCATCGTGAGCACCATCATCACAATGGTCATGTTCAACGGGTGTTTTAACCTTGTAATGTTCGGAAACGTGATACTCTCTTTTGTTCTCGATGACAAATACTTTAAGGTCGGAGAGGTCATTTATAACTTAAACATCCTCGGACAGTGGTTCAGTAACACACGATACGCTGAAAGTTTTGTTAATCCCGGTTCGGGAATCCAGCTTATAGAGTCCGCATCGATACTCATTCTGATCGCCATTCTCGGATCGATCGGACTTAAAAAGAGAGAACTTAAATAACCGGAGGAAATTAACAGAATGAAAAGATTTCAGATAAAAGCCCTGATCGTAATATTTGTAATTGCTTTGTTCATGGGCACTTTGATCGTTTTAACAACGGGAGTTTTAGAAACTCCCAAACATATAGACGGAATTGAGGAACTCGGAATAAGTTTCGATGAACTCAAGATCCCGGAAGGTGTAAAAGTTGTCGGGATCGGCGAGGCAACACACGGAAACAGCGAATTCCAGACAGCGAAACTTAACATGTTAAAGAAACTTGTTAACGAAGGAACATGCCATGCGATCGCATTCGAGATGTCGCCCGCTGAAGCGGCTCTTTACAATGATGCGATCCGTGAAAACGAGAGCGACTTAACCGAGCTTATCGGCGGTACGGATTATCCTTTGTACGATACGAAGGAAATGGTCGAACTGCTTACATGGATGAGGGAATATAACTTATCCCATGACGAGTCCGAGTCGGTAATGTTCTACGGAGTGGATATGCAGACTGGTTTCAGAGCCGTTAAATACTTGAATGATTTCTGTGAGAAAAACAGGGATTTCTTTGACGGTGCCGAGCCCGATATCTTAAATGCCCTGGCGCAGGATGAGAACTGTGACATAAGGGCTTACAGGGATTTCTTTAACGATCTTTCCGCAAAGCTTGCAACAAAGGATGATGTATTTTTTAAGGATGCTTCGATAGTTGCAAAATCACTTGTTCAGTGGTGCGACGCTCCTTCATTTGAAGAGAACTCCAACGATTATTCCGTTCACAGAGATACCTGCATGGCCGAGAATCTTAAAGCCTTTTACGATATCGAAGTATCGAGAGGATACCCTCAGATCATCATTACTGCGCATAACGGACA
>CACZOG010000094.1 GCA_902782715.1 uncultured Lachnospiraceae bacterium
GATGAGGTGTCTGCTTCCTCATCCATAAATATCTAAATTAAATATTTCTTTACTATAAATAACTTAATCAATAATTATATTCATGATTAAATCATTCATTTTAAATACTTCAAAATATCCTCACAAACGCTCTCAAAATTCCGATTAACATCCAAATTGGAATATCTTAAAACCTTAATACCATTACTTCTAAAATATTCATCTCTTTCGATATCTTTGGCTTTTCCTTCATCCTCATAATGCTGAGAGCCATCGAGTTCAACAACTATTTTGAATTGAGCACAATAGAAATCTACTATATAAGGACCAATTACTTTTTGCCTGTTGAATGTTATCGGCAGGCCTTTTAAAAAATCATACCAGAGGTGCCGTTCTTCTTTGGTCATGTCTTTTCTGAGTCTTTGAGCATTGCTTTTTAGTTTGGGATTGTTTTTATCGTTCAGATTTGACCTCTTTTCTTAAAAACACCTCATCCGTCGACTGCGTCGACACCTTGTCTGCGCTCCCGCTCCGGTCGGCGCAAAGCCGATGTCCACCGGACATCGTGCGCCCCTCAAGGGGAAGGCTTTTAAGCCTTCTTGAGAACTACAGCTGTGTAAGAACCGCCGACTGCGTAAGATGTAACAAGTACGTAGTTAAAGTTGGTTGTATCAACTGAACCCTTTGTTACATTTCCGCCGTTCATGATGTATGCATCCTGATTTGCGTTAAGTTCGCCTGCGAGTGTAAGTGATGCATGAGCAAGTGCAAGTGTTGCTGCTGCCGCTCTTGCTTCGCCTGCATAATCCTTAACGTTGATCACTGCGATCTCTTTATTGAATACATCTGCGTATACGTTCTTCTCGATATCGTCAACATCTTTGATACCGTTACCGAAACCGAATACCGCATCGATCTTTCCTGCGTCGATTCCGGCATCCTTAAGTGCTTCTTCAATCGCATTCTTTAAGCCTGCATCCGAGCCCTTAACTTCGCCATATTCAACACCTTCATGTGTCATGGCATATCCGACTACCTCAGCGTATTTCTTTGCGTTATGGCTTGCAGCCTGAGATGCGCTTTCAAGAGCAACGGTTACCGAACCGTCGGAGAGAACCATGCCTTTTTCGTTCTCGTAAATTCCGCCGTTTTCTTTTGCAACCATATCAAGCTGGCTGTAAAGCTTGTTCATTACATCGCTGTTTTCATCCGTACCTGATGCAAGCATAACTTTGGTTCTGCTCTGCTTGATTTCGTTTGCAGCATAGCAAACCGAGCTTAAACCTGACTGACTTCCGTTGGTAACGGTTACATTGTATCCTCTCATGCCTGTCTTAATGGAGAGATATCCGCCCGCGGCATTGTAAACCGTGTTGGGGAAGTTGAATGCCGAACCGTTCTGTGTACCTTCCTTGGAGATGTGCTCCTGGAATTCGTAAACCGTTGTAAGAGGGCCGTCGCCTGTACCGATGATCATACCGAAGTCTTCAGCATTCTCGTCATTGAATTCAAAGCCTGCATTGTTGATAGCTTCGATACCTGAAACAACCTGCATTGTTGAAAGCTTGTCAAGTTTTCTGTAGAAAGCAAGTTTGATATCGAACTTGTCAAAATCTTCTTTGCCAAGTTCCGATACAAGGCTTACGCCGTCAACTTTATTCTTGTTGTTAACTGTCTCAATGTATTTCTCAACACCGTTACCTGAAGGAAGAACGATACCCATACCTGTTACGTAGATGCTCTCGTTGTTCTCTTCTTCGCTCATCTTTCCTTCATTCTTTGAGAAGATGATACTTGCGTTGCTTCCGCCGAATGCAAAAGAGTTGCTCATAACGTAGTTAAGTTCTTTTGCCTTCATTTCGTTGGGCATGAAATCGATCTTGCCTGCCTTTTCCTTGAGTGCTTCAAGGTCTTCAGCCGTATAACCGATCGTGGGCGGAACCTTATTATCAGTAAGTGCTTTGATCGCATATACTGCTTCGATCGCACCTGCTGCACCGAGGCAGTGGCCAACCATAGCCTTTGTTGAAGATACACTTAAATGATCGTTTGCATCGTCAAAGATCGTATGAATCGAAAGAAACTCTGCTTCATCATTCTTAGCTGTGCCTGTTCCGTGTGCGTTGATGTAATCAAGATCTTTCTTATCAACACCTGACTTATCAAGTGCTCTTCTTATTGCATACATCTGGCCGATTCCGTCAGGACGGGGAGCCGTGATGTGATGTGCATCGGAGCTTATTCCTGCCGATAAAACATCACAGTAGATATGTGCGCCTCTGGCAACTGCATGCTCATAAGATTCTACGATGATAGCGCCTGCACCTTCACCTAATGTGATACCGTTTGATTTGTTAAAAGGTGAGCAGGGATTCTCGGAAAGTGCATGAAGTGCAGTAAATCCCGCAAAAGGAACGCTTGCAAAAGCATCTGCACCGCCTGCGATAAATACATCGCCTACACCTGCTCTAATAAGTTCGCATGCATATGCAACAGACATTGTACTTGCCGCACAGGCATTGCCTATATTTGTTACGACACCCTTTGCACCTGCCATGTTGGCTACATGGTTTGCGATGGATGCGATCGTCATCTTATTTATGTCTTCGGTCTTTTCGCCTTTTTCGATGTAGTTTTCAATACTTACGACACCGCCGACACAGCTTCCCATGATAACACCGAAACGTGCTGCATCTACGTTGGCATTTGTAATACCTGCATCGTTTAAAGCTTCCTTTGAAGCCTGTAAGCAGAGCATTGATACTCTGTCCACTTTATCGTTCATCTCGATGTCGGAATCTTTAACTTCTGCTCCGAGATGTGCGTAACAGTCATCTGAATTTACGCTTCTTGTTTTATCTATTCCGGGTGTTCCCTTAAGGGCGTTATCCCAGCATTCTTCCACATTTTTTCCGATTGCGTTGATCATACCGAGACCGGTAACCACGCATCTGGCGTTAATATTACTCATTTGGATTGTCTCCTTTTGTAAATAATTTTGAGGATAATAACACCTCATCCGTCGAATTGTCGACAGCTTATTATCTTTTGAAATAATTTTGAGGTATGACACCTCATCCGGCGCTTCGTGCCGCCTTGTCTTATTTTGAAAATATTTTAAGGTTAAAGACACCTCATCCGTCGACTTCGTCGACACCTTCCCCTCAAGGGGAAGGCATCAATTAAATTTCGTCGTCACCGCCCCTCAAGGGGAAGGCAGCATAATAATTACATATTCTCTACAACGTACTTTGTAAGGCTTGTGATGTTGTAGAAGTTTTCTTTGGCAACACCTGTCATGGCTACGCCGTATTCAGAATCGATGCAGGCAATAATTTCAAGTGAGTCAACTGAGTCAAGTCCGATACCGTCACCGAAAAGAGGAATCTCATAGTCAAGTTCTTCTGCGGGAATTCTAAGATTCTCTGATAACATCTCTTTGATTCTTGCTGCAATTTCGAGTTCTTTCTCGTTCATTTCGTACTCTCCTTTTAACTAAATGAAAATTGTTTCTCTATTTTCACGGGGTATCCCGTTAAAATACTTAATTATTTGCCGCAATGCCTTCTTCTTTGCCGGCATTGTCTTCATTTGCGGCTGCTTTCTTTTCTCTGTACTTGATTACATCATCCGTTACGAACTTGGGATTGCCGTATCTGTCTTTAAGATCGATGATAGCGTCCTTACAGATCTCTGCATATTTCTTAAGAACAACCGAAGGTCTTCCGGGCTCTTTGGCGAAATCGATGTAGATCGGCTTTCCGATTATTACTCTTACCGGCTTGAAGAAATCTACTTTTCTGTCAAGACAGATCGGAACAAGAGGAATGTTGCCCTGCTTTGCCAGCATCAGGAATCCTGGCTGGAATTCAAGAAGCAGTCCGTCCTTGCTTGTGTGTCCTTCGGGGAAGAAGAAAATGCTGTATCCGTCTTCTACGACTTTCTTACCCTTCATAAGCCAGGAAGTATCCATCTGCTCTCTGTCTAAGGGGATGTATCTTCTATGCATCAGGAGTCTGTGGAAAAGAACGTTTTTCTCGTACCAGTCTTTTCCGATAAAAGTGTACGGATAATATTTTCTTAAAATATCGAATGCGAAGACTCCGTCCGAATAACCCGTATGATTCGAGTAGATAACACAGGGCTTTTTCATAACTTTGTCCGTCGCTTTTTTATCTTCCCAGATGATCCTTCTCGGATACATGATTCGAAGCACGGGCCATGTTCCCACGTATAAAAACCAGATTATTACGGCCTCGAATGCCCAGTTTAATTTTTTTAACATCACTTAACAACCTTTCCGTAAGGGCCGACGCCCGGTTCATCCCAGTTTAGATTGATCGCCTGTGCGAATGTATTGTGTCCGAGCATGGGTATCTGAAGTTTCTCTTCCGTTTCTTTAGAGAGTCTTCCGTTTATAACGAACTCAGCACCCGCATCCTCGAATTTTAAAAGATATCTTGCGATCTTATTCTCGAATGTTTTCTCGGCAAGCATTCCGCCCTGAGGAACGAATATTCTCGTGTAATTGTCATGTCCGCAGATCTTGTCAAACTGATTGATGACCGCATCATAGCAGTCAACCGTCTCTTCATATCCGCATGCGGAAACAAGTACGAGTTTCTTCTTCATAAGTTCGGGATATCTCATCTCATGAAGGAATCTTCCCGTTGCTTCGTCTCCGTTTACCGCTCTGTATTCGGATACGAAGTTTATCATTCTGTCCATGAATGCTTTCATCTTGGAAGGAAGTCCGAAGAAGTAAAGAGGAAAGCTTTCGATGATGACATCCGATTCCATAACGAGTTTACGGATCTCGTCCATGTCATCTCTTATAATGCATTCGCCCTTTTTAAGCTTCCAGCAGCAAAAGCATCCGTAACAGTGTTCTATATTTTTCTCGCGAAGATTGATCTTAATTACTTCAGTATTCTCTTCGCCGTTTTCTTTAACTATTCCGCGAACGAAAGCTTCGGCAACTTTGAGTGATGAACTCGAATTTCCTCTCATGCTTCCGTTTAAGAGTAAAATCTTCATAAGGCATACTACTCCCACTAACCGTGATTATTTTTTATCAAAGTAGTTCCATTTTCAATAAACATTTGGTATGATATGTATGAAATTCAGACAAATTGCCCCTGAATGCCTAAATCGAATATTAACTTAATGTTAACTTTTGTTAATTTGGGGTAAAATTGTCAAAAATATTGCAATCAATTGAGTTTGAGTATCATTGAATTTTTCTTAAGAGGGTTAAAAATGTCAACTTTTACCAAAAAAGCCATAATGGACAGTTTTGTAGAGCTTGCCCAAAGTATCCCGATGGATAAGATCACCATAAAACAGGTATGTGATAACTGTAAGATCAACAGAAACACATTTTATTACTACTTCCAGGACATGTATACGCTGAAAGAAGAGATCATCTATGCCAAGGCCGGAAAGCTTTTCGTAAACATGGATTTTTCGTCAAACGAATCCTGGAAAGTTAATCTTCGTATCATCGGAGCATACGCAAGAAAAAACGAAATATTCATAAGAAATCTTTATAACTCAATGGGACGTGACGCGTTCGGCGATTACATTGTCGATGTAGTTTCTTCCATGGCTTATCAGAACATAAACAGCCTTTATGAAACCAAGATCGCACCTACGGGTAAAAAGATTAGTGAAAAAGAAAGAAAAAGACTCGCATACTTCTTTTCTAAAATATTCGCAGAGACTACGGTAGAATGGTTAAGAGGCAAAAGCTGCGACGATCCCGTGGATACGCTTGAACACGGTATCGAGATGCTCGACGGCGTTGTAGAACTCATGCTTTCAAATCTCGCCAAGTAAATGTACATGACTTATGATTTCAAAATCTTGCCGGGTAAATGGATACATTTGAAGCAAAAAATGTTATAATAAATATTTGGATTATATATAAAGGAAAGGATTGAAAATGAGCAGACTCATAAGATTGCCGAATACGGACTCAAACGATACTCAGTTATCGCCTCTCATGAAGGCGGTAAAATCAATCCATGCCGTTTCGTCATCGGGCGATTCTATCCGTCTGGATGATATTAAAAAACAAAGAGCAAGTCAGGATCTTTTCGGAACCATTAACTCGCATGCAATAAGCATCGATGTAGATCCTCTTACCGTAAAAGGCATCCCATGCGAGTGGGTCAAGCCCAATCATATGTGCGATAAACGACGCATCATACTTTACTGCCACGGCGGCGGTTACACATGCGGTAGTTTGAAATACGCAAGAGTCATAGCATCCAGGCTTACATTAAACACAGGGATACCCGTAATGTCTTTCGCATATAAGCTCGCTCCCGAGAATCCCTACCCTGCTGCCCTCGAAGACGCATTAACAGTCTGGAATTACCTTATGCAGTTAGGATACGGTGCAAGAGAAGTCGTTCTTGTCGGCGATTCAGCAGGCGGAAACCTGGCACTCGAACTTGCACTTAAACTAAAATCCCAGGGAAGGATCCTTCCCAAAGGAATCGTTCTTATGAGTCCCTGGACAGATATGACGATGTCCGGCGAATCATATATCAAATGCAAAGAACAGGATCCCATACTTACAAGGGAATACATTGCAACTGCAAGATATTCCTTCGTGGGACTTAACAACAAATTCAACGACGATAAGATAAAAGATTTTAAAATAGAAGATGCGGGATTTGATTACGCAGATCCCAAATACAGTCCTCTGTTTGCATCTTTCGAAGGATTTCCTCCCTTCCTTATTCAGGTAGGTTCTAATGAAATCCTTAAATCGGATTCTTACGGCCTTTATGAAAAACTCATTAACGATGCAGTCTCCGTAACGCTTGAGGAATACGAAGACGCATGGCATGTTTTCCAGATGATGCCGTTTGGTAAAACGATTCGTGCAATGGAATCGATCTCCAAATTTATTGAAGAAATCTATTAATCCATAAGGAGCACTTTAATGGCTCACGATACATGGTACAGAGTCGATAATGTCGCAAAGGTCTTTTTGGCAAGTGCGAACGATCGCGACACAAGATCTTTTCGAATGACCTGTACTTTAAAAGAAGAAATTGAAGAAGAAGCTTTAAGCCAGGCAGTTTTGCTTGCCGCCAAAGAAAGACCTCAGTATCAGGTCACTATTTTGCGCGGTGTTTTTTGGCATTACATGGAGCAGATCGATGACCTTCCCGTAGTAGAAAAGGAAAACGAGCGCCCCTGCCCGATGCTTATAGATTCCAAAACTTTCGGTAAGCTTCACTACAAGGTTACTTATTTTAACAACCGCATCAATCTGGACTTCTTCCATGCGATCGCAGACGGAAACGGTGCCATCGAGTTTCTTAATCTGATCGTTTATCACTACCTTAAGATCAAACATCCGAAAAACATCCCCGATCTCGCAATGACTTCGGGTGCTTCCGAAGCTGCGCTTTCACAGGATGATTTCAGTCATTATTTTTCCAAGAAACCTGCGGGATTCAAAAAGAAAAAATTAAGAAGAGCCTATCATCTTAAAGGCTCAAGACTTCCTTACAATCAGCTTCAGTTCTTTGAAGTTCACATGAAAGTCGATGACCTTTTAAAGAAGGCACATGAGGCTGAAGTATCTCTTACTTCCTATGTTGCCGCAAGACTCATGATGAGTATCTATAAAGACATGCCCGTCATCAAGAGAATCCAGCCCGTTACGATCAGCATGCCTGTTAACTTAAGGAATTATTATCCTTCGAGCACATCAAGGAATTTCTTTAATTCCGTAACAGTCAGTCATACATTTAAGAATACCGATACATTCGAATCGGTTGCCAAAGAGTTCAACAAAGATCTGAAAGCAGAACTTACTCCCGAAGCAGTCGAAGCAAGAATGTACGATTATGAAAAACTCGAGAAATTCTTCTTTATAAGAGTTTTCCCGCTTTTTATAAAAAATCCCGTTGTAAACATGGTAACCAGAAAGCAGACAAAGCAGGTTACCGCAGTTGTTTCTAACCTTGGGCGCCTTGCGGTTCCCGAGGAATTGTCGGAATTCATCGATTCATACTGTGCATACTGCTCTACAAGCTCGATGTTCGTCGTTTTAAACACTTACAAAGACGAGTTTATCATGGGAATCAGTTCCGCGTATAAGAGCACGCAGGTATTAAGAGATTTCATTAAAGGATTATCCGACGAAGGTCTTGAAATAACACTTTATTCTACCGAGGTCTCTGACTAAGGTCATTGGAGCATATATGAAAACATGTCCTCACTGCAAAGTTAATATCGGAGGAGATCTCGTAAAATGCCCTCTCTGCCAGAATCTTTTAAACGGAGAAGGCGAACGCGATCACTGGCCCAAGGTTGAGATAAAGACCAGGAAGAGACACAAAGCGTTCAAGATCGTTTCATTTTCCGTAATTGCCGTATGCATTATCAATCTTGCGCTTGATTTTCTTTTCCTTGACGACGTGCCCCATTATTCATGGAGTCCGATCGTTGTCGGATGGCTTTTGGGACTCGGATGGCTTACCGAATTCATTTTAAAGAAGCATTACAATCTTCTTAAAACAATGTTTTTCTCAATGTTTGCCATTGCAATCCTCTGCCAGTTTACCGAATCGTTCATTTATCTGGCATGGGATCTGCCGAAGTTCTTATGGATAACGCCCAAGTACGTAATACCCGGACTTGTAAGCGCAAATATGATAGCTGATTTCGTCCTTTCGTTTATTAACAAGCATTATACCGACCACTCGCTTATATACATGTTTATGAACATTCTGGTGGGCGTAGTGCCCTGGGTAGTACTTCTTATCGTAATGCACGGACATCCGCTCATATCCTGGTCGATATGTCTCGTGGTCAACTGCCTCGCTTTTGCAGGTCTGGTAATCTTCAGAGGACGAATCGTACTGTCGGAATTTAAGAAGCGATTCCATATGTAAAAGAATACGTCCGCATAAATATCAAGCCTAAAACAGCACGAAAAAATAAATAATTAAGATAAAAAACAGGTGCCGGATCCAATAGTCCGACACCTGTTTCATTTTGCAATGATATATCAATAATTCCTGTTCTTTCGAACAAACAATCCTTTACTTGGAAATGATTATCTTTCCATCCTTAACCTCAACTCTGACCTTATTCGAATCGATTCCGATAGTCTCAAGTGCTTCCTTGGAAAGCTGAACTCGTCCCGCTTTATCAAGAATTGAGTACTCTTCGTGCGAATCGACCTGTGCGAGTCTTTCGGTAGAGAGAGTATCAAGCTGAACACGGTACTGTTCCTTCATGATCTTCTCGGTACTTATCTTTCCGTCGGAGATCATGATAACTCTCGAAACCTTGTTGGCAAGACTTAAGTCGTGCGTAACGATGATGATCGTGATCCCGAGTTCCTGATTGATCTTACGGAAGATATCCTGGATCATGTTGGAAGTCTTAAAGTCAACGGCACCCGTAGGCTCATCTGCAAGCAGGATCTTCGGATCGTGTGCAAGCGCAACGGCAATGGCAACTCTCTGCTGTTCACCGCCGGACATCTGCTGAGGATATGCGTTCGCTTTATGATCGATTCCGATCAGTTTAAGCAGATCCATAGCCTTCTTTCTTCTGTCCTTCGAACTCATCTTGTCAAAATAAAGAGGTGCTTCGACATTCTGAAGAGCCGTAAAATACGGGAACAGGTTCTGTCCGCTGTTCTGCCATACGAATCCTACAGTGGTTCTTCTGTATTCGACAAGTCCTTTTTCGCTCATGGCAAAAAGGTCGTTGTTATCAACGTAAAGTCTTCCGGCTGTGGGTTTTTCAAGACCTCCGATCATGTTAAGGAGCGTTGATTTACCCGAACCCGACTTACCGATTATGGCAACGAGTTCGCCTCTTTTGATCTCGAGTTCAAGACCTTGAAGTGCAAGTACTTCGACATCCTCGGTCTTATAGATCTTAACCAGACCGTCACAGACTAAAATGTTGTCCTGGTTCTCGTTATTCAGTTCAATTACATCTTCAGCCACATTACTAGTTGGACACATATTTTAATTCTCCGTCTTCCATCTCATACACCGCATCACCGAACTCCATAAGGTTAGGGTCGTGCGTGGTCATTACAATAGTTATGCCTTCTTTTTCGATAAGCTGTTTAAAAAGCGAGATAATGCCGAGACCGGTGCTTGTATCAAGCGCACCCGTGGGCTCATCCGCGAAGATGATCTTGGGCTTATGCGCAACGGCTCTTGCTATGGCAACTCTCTGCTGCTCACCACCCGACATCTGCGAAGGCATGTGTGTCATTCTTTTTTCAAGTCCTACGACCGAGAGAACCTCTTTGATCCTTTCGTCCCTGTCCTTACTGTAATCCGCAAGTTTTAATGCAAAATCTACGTTTTCGTATGCATTCATGATAGGGACCAAAGCAACCGACTGGAATACGAAACCGATGTTATATCTTCTCATGGTCTCTCTCTGTCTTAAAGTCATTCCGCCGACTTCCCTTCCGTCTATGAAAACTTTTCCCGACGTAGGGTCGTCAAGCATGCTTAAAATATTCAAAAGAGTTGTTTTGCCCGAACCGGAGCGTCCTTTAAGTATCGTAAGTCCCGCAGGCGGAATCTCAATGTCAACGCCCTTTAAAACTTCCAGCATCTCATGATTGCCGAGCGCGAAACTCTTATGAAGGTCTACGGTTTTAATAATACTTTCCATATTGTTCACCATCATCAGTCTTCACCAAGTTTGATAGCCTTGGTAATGTTCATGTTCTTAATAATTCTGTAAATGATCGAGAAGCAGACAACGAATACGAATACTACTATGAATATCATCTTCAGTCCGTCCTGAGCTTTGAAAATGATCTCAAGCGGCAGGTTGTGTGCTCTCGGAAGGTATACGATAGATATCAGTTTTGTGAATAACATCGTGGTCAGCATTCCGACTCCGAATCCCGCTATACAGGAGAAGAAGGATGAGAATATCTGCTCTAAGATAAGCATTCTGAATATCTCTCCCATCGTAAGTCCCATGGAGCGGTAAATACCGTATATAAGTTCTCTGTCTTTTATGGTAAGTATCCAGTAGATAAGGAATCCTACCGCACAGATGGTCAACGATACAAGGAATCCTATCGAGAACATACCGTTCGTTATCTGAATGAGCGTTGAGTTTCTCTGACTCTCGATCTGCTTGCCTTTGATCGTAGTTCCCTGGATCTTGATACCAAGATCTTCTATTACACTCGTTACTTCCTTATAGTTCGCCGAATCGTCCATCTTCATCCAGATCTCATAAGGTCTTAATCTGAATGCATTCATTACGGTCGTATAGTTGGCAACTACCAGATAGTTCTCTCTTCTCTTAAAAGTACCGTCAAGCTGTTCTTCATATAAAACCGACTCATATCCGGGGAAAGAATCGATTATTCCTACGATCGTTGCCTTTGAATCCGCATAGATGTTCTTCGAATCCACGGGGCTGTATCTTCCGTAGATAAGCGTATCTCCTATTTCATATTCCATCTTCTCCGCAAGGTTTCTCGATATAAGAACGCCCTTCGGATCGGAAGCAAGGTCGTTTAAGTAATAATACCAGTGCTTGTCGTTAAGTCCGTCCTTAAGGGTTGCTACTTCACCGAATTCCTTGGTGTTGATCCCTAAAAGAAGACATTTGCCTTCGACTTTTTTATCCTTAATAACATCGGTGTTATCATCTCTTAAAACACGTGTCATCTGAGTAACACCGACTTCTTTTAAGCCGTCGAATCTCTTCATGTCAGGCTCGTCATATCTCCAGTAGATAGGACCCATCGAGCCGAGTTTCTTGATAAAGATATTCCATCTTTCGGCTAAGATATAATCACAGCCGACATTGTATTCGATACGCTGTTCCATGTTCTCGTTAACGCTTCGGGCAAGGTTTGAGTTAAAAATACCCATTGCGATAGTCATAACAAGGAACACCGCGATAAATCCCTGTTTTCTGTTGCTTCTTAAAATCTGAAGGAAAGCAACGTATTCTGCGGGTTTCCATTTATTGCGTCCGAGTTTGTAAATAAGTCTTATAAAAAGCTTGATAAGACGAAGCGCAAGAAGTCCGCAGCCTAAAATGAAAAGCGATGAGTCAAGGAACATGATCGGGTCGATTCCGCTTCCCGTGATAACGTTCATCGCGATAGCTTCTCTCTGCTTCGAATAGTTAAACAAAAGATAGATCGACAATCCCAAAAGAGGAATATCGAGGAAGAATCTCTCCCAGATAGCTTTTGATTTGCCGTAATGTTTCTTTGATTTTCTCTCTATGATCGTAAATTTCGAGATCGAGATAACGGGGATAGTCATAAAGAACATGGATAAAACCAAAGCGATTCCCGCAAATGCAAGCATCATTTCAGTCGGTCTGTAAATACTCGTTTCCTTAAGCGTAAATACAAGGAATGCATCCGTAGAAGCTCCGAGCTTACAGAAGATGTATCCCAAAGGAATACCGAGAACAGAGCCTGCAAATGATATTACAAACGACTGAAGAATGTAGAGTCTTATTACTTCGAATCTGCTGACACCACGGCTCTTTAACATCGCGATCTCGCCTGTTTCCATTTCCAGGATCTGACCTGAGATCATGTAGATGAAAAGAAGCAAAAGTGCCAGAATGGGAATCTCGAAAGTGATGAGGATCGAGCTTATCGTCTTCTTGTTTTCAAGATATGTGCTTATCGTATCCTTGAAGTTGGCTTCGAAATTCTTATCCAGAGCAGAAAACTGATTAAGATATGAGAAGTACTCATCAGCATTTCTGTAATTGATGTAAGTGTAATCGAGCATGACCGTTTCGTAATAGAAAATGGTCCTGTCATACACCGAAAGAATGGCATCGTAATCTTCTTTGTCAAAGAAAAGAGTTCTGTCAAAAGAAGTTATCTTTGAATTCCAGAAATATGCGCTTCCCTCTTTCTCATCAATGATACCGGTTACTACTACGGTAAAAGTGATCTCTTTGTCGTCCTTATTCTTAAATGTAATGGGATAATGCTGTCCTACGCTGAAATTATCCTTATCTGCCGATTTGGATGAGATAACGCAGGGGTACGCTCCGTCTGCCAAAGCTTCTTTTACCATCTCATTATCGCACTCGGACGCATCGGAAGGAAATGTTCCGAAAAGAAGATCCGAATTCTCTTTGTATCCTTCAATATAATCAAGGAATACCTGTCTGGGTTTTCCGTTAAAAGAATCAGAA